>UQTI01000016.1 GCA_900543975.1 uncultured Prevotella sp.
CCTGCGACCACCTGGTCCCAAACCAGGCGCGCTACCGGACTGCGCTACACCCCGTAAGTTGCAAGGTTTCCGATTTTGCGAGTGCAAAGGTACTCATAAAATCTGAACCTTGCAAATTTTTCTATAATTATCTTTTTAAAAAACAGATAATATCTCAAACTGTGTTGCGCGAAACGTTGTGGTTAAGCAAACGCCCATTTAACAAGCAGCTCTTTAAGCCATGACTCATCAATAAGAAGCTTTTTAAACCATGCCTTTAAGCCAAGCCTCGATAACAAGCCCTTAAGCCAAGCCTCGATAACAGACATTTAAACCGCGCTTCATCAACAAGCAGCTCCGCTTAAGCCAAACATTATTCTTTTATAATGTCGAGCTCCACAAACACCTTCTTCAAGATGTTCACGGCACGCTCCACCTCGTCCTTGGTGTGTGTTGCCATAAGTGCGAAGCGCACGAGCGTGTCTTGAGGAGCACAAGCAGGCGGAATTACGGGGTTTATGAACACGCCATACTCGAAAGCCTTAGCCACAGCCACGAACGTCTTCTCCACATCGTGGATGTAAAGCGGAATGATGGGGCTCTCTGTCTCGCCGATCTCGAAGCCCTCCTCGCGGAAACGCTTGAGAGCATATCTTGTTACGTCCCACAGCTTCTCTATGCGTTCTGGCTCCTGCTGCAAGATGTGCAGAGCCTCAAGGGCAGCAGCTGTTGCAGCGGGTGTGTTAGATGCGCTGAAGATGTAGGTGCGGCAGGTGTGACGCAGATAGTTGATGGTGTCGGCATCGGCAGCGATGAAGCCGCCGATAGAAGCCATCGACTTTGAGAAGGTGCCCATGATCAGGTCCACCTCGTCGGTCAGTCCGAAATGGTCGCACACGCCACGGCCATGGTCGCCAAAGACACCAATGCCATGAGCCTCGTCAACCATGATCGAGCAGTTATACTTGTGCTTGAGCTCAACAATCTTAGGCAGATTGGCGAGGTCGCCCTCCATAGAGAACACGCCGTCGACAACGATGAGCTTCACAGCCTCCTGTGGCAGACCCTTGAGCAGGTTCTCAAGGTCTTCCATGTCGTTGTGCTTATAGTGGAGCTGACGGGCGAACGACAGGCGTCTGCCATCAACGATGCTGGCATGGTCGCGGTCGTCGCAGATGATATAGTCGCCGCGGCCCACCACCACAGCAAGCACACCAGCGTTTACAGAGAATCCGGTAGAGAAGCAGAGGGTGTCGTCTTTGTGCACAAACTCGGCAAGCTCTTTCTCCAGCTGCACATGCAGGTCGAGCGTTCCGTTGAGGAAGCGGCTTCCTGCGCAACCAGAACCATATTTGTCAAGCGCAGCCTTTGCTGCGTCTATCACGCGCTGGTCTCCTGTGAGTCCAGTGTAAGCGTTTGAGCCAAACATGAGAACTTCATGTCCGCCCATTTCCACTTCCGTGCCTTGCTTACTTGTTATCTCACGGAAATAAGGATACACACCGGCCTCCATATATTTTTGAGGCAGACGGTAGCTCTTGTATCTTTCTTGTAATTGTCCCATTATATAATTAAAATAGGTGTATAAAACCTTTGTTGTAGTTTCAATTAATTTCAATGTGCAAAGTTACAAAAAAGATAGAAGAATTTGTCATTTTTGCTAAAGAAATGTCTTGTTTATACATTTTTATAGATAAAACAGCCACTATTTAAAAGGATTTTCGTAATTTTGTCACAATAGAAGAGTTGGGTTTCCAAGGTATCCCATCATTTTCCAATCGTCAAAGAGGGCGTTTTCAGCAACCTCCTTTCAAGAAACGATAACAACAAACATTATAGGCGACAACAACAAAAGACAGATGAAAAAGAAAGCAATTTTCGTAATGAACCTCATATCAGGCACCTCAAGCAAAGCCGGGGTGCCAGACCTTATTGAGAACAATCTCGACAAGGAGAAGTTTGACTATGAGATTGTCGTCACCGAATATGCCGGACACGCCTCCGAGATTGCGTCACGCGCCAAGGACAACGGCGTGGACCTTGTTGTGGCCGTGGGTGGCGACGGCACCGTGAACGAGGTGGCCCGCGCCATTGTACACTCCGACACCGCCCTGGGCATCATGCCTTGTGGATCGGGCAACGGGCTGGCGCGCCACCTGTTGCTGCCCATGAATCTGCGCAAGTCGCTCGACATCATCAACGCGTTCGATGTGCGCGACCTCGACTATGGCATCATCAACGGCCACCCGTTCTTCTGCACTTGCGGCATGGGCTTCGATGCCTTTGTGAGCCAGAAGTTTGCGGAAGCAGGAAAGCGAGGCCCTATAACTTATGCCGAGAACATACTGCGCGAGGGTCTTAAATACAAGCCCGAGACTTATGTGCTTGAAGACGAGAACGGCACGAACCAATATAAGGCGTTCCTTATCTCGTGCGCCAACGCCTCACAGTATGGCAACAACGCCTACATCGCCCCGCAAGCTTCGATGAGCGACGGACTGATTGACGTGATCATCATGGAGCCGTTTGACGTGTTTGAGGCCCCGCAGATAAGCATCGACATGTTTAACAAGACGCTTGACAAGAACTCGAAGATAAAGACGTTCCGCTGCAAGAAACTTCACATCCACCGCAGCAAGCCAGGCGTCATTCATTATGACGGCGACCCTGTAATGACGGGCGAGGACATTGACGTGGAACTTCAGGAGAAGGGAATAAAGATTGTCACGAACCCTTTTGCCGACCGTAGCGTCCGCAAGCCCAACGCCTTGCAGAACGCTGCTGCCGAACTGTTTAACCAGCTTAACGTCATGCGTGAGGACATCACGAACCAAGGACGCCACATCCAGGCCATAAGCAAGGTCATTCAGAAGAAGCTCAATCTTTAACAGAAGAAGCTCAACCTGCAATCAAAGGAGAGAAGCATAAAATTTTTATCGAATATAAAAGTCATGGGTCAGCGCATCGTACCATTCGGAGCGCTGACCATTTGTTTCTTGTAGCACCACCTCCGTGCGCTCCATCTCTCCCCCGGCCCTGCGCGAGAAGGCGAGCAAGCTGCGGCGCGGTGCCTTGCGTGGCGTTGTGCGCACATCGCAACGGCGAACGACAGAAAGCCCATGCAGGCAGCCTTCGGCAATGAACGCCGACACACACTCGGTGGGAATGACTGCGCTGAACACGCCGTCGGAGGTGAGCAACGCAGCCACCTTTTCAAACAGCACGCTGAAGGGCAACGAGTCGGAATGGCGTGCGGCGGCACGGCGCATGTCGGGGTTCTTCAAGCTGTTTTGAAAGAACGGCGGATTGGACACTATGCTGTCGAAGCCAGCAGCATCGTGAAACTGCTGTATTGCCGTTTCAAAGACCTCCACCCTACCTGCGAACCTGCTGTTTGCCACGTTTTCTCTTGCCTGACAGCAGGCATCGTGGTCAAGATCCACAGCCTTTATTTCGGCATCGTCAAAACGTTGCGCCATCATCAAGGCTATCAGTCCTGTGCCTGTGCCGATGTCAAGAATCCGTTTTCCCCCATTGGCCCACGCACCTATCAACACGCCGTCGGTTCCAACCTTCATGGCGCATCGTTCTTGCTCTATGTGAAATTGTTTAAATGTAAAGCCCAAAATGTTATGTTTTTTATAGAACTTTCGCAAGCGAAAGAAATTATTGGAAGTTATTGGAATATAAAATCATCCTTAAAGAACGCATGTTTGCGTTCTGCATATTCGATGAGTCTTCTGAACGTTGTGTCACGGCGCAGCAAGGCAGCATAGCCCACCAGGACAAGGCGCTTGCGTGCCCTCGTCATGGCCACATTGAGCTTGCGGTCTATGATGGCGTTGTCGGTCTCGTCAAAATATTCGGTGTCGGTAAGGAAAGCCAACTGATAAGGCCGTTTTGCCGTGAAGCCATAGACTATGACGTCGCGCTGACTGCCCTGATAACGCTCCACGGTGTCGATGGCGATGTCGTGCAGGTCTTCGAACCCCGCCGAAGCGGCAACGGCATCGATGGCCATGCGCACGGTAGAGATCTGGTTACGGTAAGGCACGATGACACCTATCGACGACGCCACGTCATAAGCCTCGCCAAGCATCTTTCGGGCTGTCACCACCACGTCGGCAATGACGCTTGCCTCAACCGAGTTGACCTTATCTGCCTCTCCCGCCTTCAGACAAGGTTCACAGTCGATAAACGCCAAGCGATGGGTGAGCAGCAGATCTTCCAGCTTGTCGGCACCCTTTCCCTCGTCAGCCGTCGGTTCCTCCTGGTGAGGCAACGGCACGGGTTGCAGCATGTTGTTATAGAAAGCCACGTTGGGGAAGTCGGCAATGTCGGGGTGCATGCGTCCCTGTCGGTTCAACAAGAAGCTGTGTGCAGGGTTGTCCTTGCCCAAAAGGCGCAACATGCGCTCGAAGAACGACAAGCGGCAGTCGGTCAGCCCAATGGCGTTAAGCTCTGCCTCCTCCACCTTCGACACCTCCTGCTCCTGTTGCACAACGGCAGGAAGCTGCTTCTCATCGCCGATGAGCACAAACTTGCCGACGGCTGGCACCCCGTTGTGACAGGCTGCGAGGAGCGGCATGATGTGAGGTTCAAGAATCTGCGAAGCCTCATCCACGATGGCAAGGTCAAAATGTTTTATGGAGAACAGTTCGGCATGTGACCCAAAGGCCGTAAGGGTGCCGCAGACCACACGGGAACGTTCCAACATGTCGCGCACGCTGTCCACACGCGGCGCATCCATGGCCGCCACGCGGTTGGAGAGCAGATGATCGCGGTAAGGGGGAGCACAACTGAAGTCGCTTCCAAGCCTAACAAAATCGATGTCGCTCTCCACCAGTTTGCTGCAAATCTCGTCGACAGCCCTGTTGGTATAAGCCGTGAGCAGAACTGTTGTCGTGGGGTGCAACAGATGCTCCTTCAGCACGTTGAGCATGCCATAAGAGGTCTTGCCCGTGCCTGGAGGTCCTATAACGAGATAGAGGTCTTGAGCTTGAAGAGCATGCAGAACAAGGTCGTTAAACGCCGACGATGCAG
Source organism: uncultured Prevotella sp. (assembly GCA_900543975.1). Lineage (GTDB taxonomy): Bacteria > Bacteroidota > Bacteroidia > Bacteroidales > Bacteroidaceae > Prevotella. The sequence goes on from UQTI01000016.1 coordinate 5,023, forward strand.
AGCCTTGACTATAGTTGCCCATAAGCTGCAACGACGTGTCCACGACGGGTTTGCGCTGCCCAAGCACCATCTGCCGACGCACCTTGGGAGCGCTGAGAAAAGCATGCAGGGCGCGATAGAGGGCCGAGTAGGACGACTCCATGAAATCGTGCTCCACAGCCCACCACACGCCCTCGTCGTTATAGCGTTCAAACACCTTGGTGTTCTGAGGGTTACGAAGGCGCAAGAAGAGCTTGTCAGCCCTTATGTCGGTGACCGTGCAGCGGAAGACGAGCGTGGCGGTGGCATCGGGTTCATCGCCCTGTCTGTAAGGATAAAACATAACGATGTCGCCCACACGAAAGTTGGACATGTCGGCATCGTGGCCGCCGTCGAACCTGAACACAATGTCTTCTTGTTCGTCGCACGGCTCCATGTGCTCCATCACAAGCCGTTCATAGATGTTGCCCGCCAGACGCTTGTCAGCCACCGACGAGTTCCAGACCGTGGCAAAGCCCGAATCTTCCTTCGTCCGGCTGCCCACCTTCGAGAGCATGTGCTCGGCAGCCACGAAGCGCATGAAGCGCAGATAGTAAGCACGTTCCACGGCGTCTGCCTCCCGAACGGGTGCAAGCAGCGCCTCGATGGCAGGCTTGTTGTAACGCTCCCACAGCGGGGCGTGACAGGCAGGGAAAATGCTGTCGGCGGTGAGCGTGGCGAGCACATCCATGCCGTGCTGCGCATACCACCGTTCGCTCCACGCTATCTGGTTGCGCATGCGCACAGCCTCAAACAGCAGTTGGGGAGCGGAGCCGAGCTCCACCAACCCCGACGCATATTTGGAATAGAGCAGATACGACGCCATGGCGCTATATTCAGTCTCGCCATAAGCATAATGGAGCATGGCGCGGTAGAGCAGCAGCTGCACATAGTGTTTCTGCTGCTGTCTCACATAGGTGTCGGTCGACCCGTAAGCCGCCTTGCCGCCCTTCTGCTCCACCACCGTGTCGAGCGCCACATGAATGAGGTCCATACGTCCTTGAAGGCCAAGCGTCTCACAGAAGAACGAGGGTTCAAGAATCAGTTCGCCCGACTGCACAGGCCGTTGTTCCTTCTTGTGCTTCAGCGTGTTGGCCATGATGTTGCGAATGTTGGCGCGTTGGCGTTGCGCCTCACGGTGAAAGTCGGCATCAAGCTCATCAGGACAACAGGCAAAGGCCAGGGCGTGTCGGCTGAAGAAATGTTTCAGGCTGTCAGCATAGCCGGTGTCGGCATCATAGACCGCCTCGTCGAGCAGCTGACCGGCATAGTTGCCGAGCAAGATGGCCTTGCTTGCAGGAGCGGGCTTGAGCTTGTTCACCAGGCTCAGACGTGCCGAGCAGCCATACTCCTCAAAACAGGCTGCCACAGCCGTTACGTTTATCAGGTTGTCGGGGTCGAGCACAAACAGCTCGCCATACAGACGTCCATCTTCCTCGCGCGGCTTCACGATGTTGAGCTGCGCCCCCTCATAAAGAAGAGCAGAGAGGTAACCCCAGTTGCCCATGCTGTATTTGTTCTCCTCCACATAGACCACCTCCACATCCTCGCCCGTGTCGCTTCGCGAGGCAAAGACGGTGGTGTCGTTCCACCGTTCAACGGTGCAGCGCAACACGGCAAGCGCCTCGCCCTCAGCATCTTTCAAGCGGCGCCGCCAGGTGTGGAACGTCTCGCGCTCATAATGGCGTTCCAGCTCATTAGGCACGGTGGCACCGCCATAGACCACGCTCACAAACTTGCACACCGCCTTCAGGTCGCCCGCAAAGGCTGCTTCGAGCTCAGCGTCGCCGGTGGTCTCAATGTGCCGCAAGCGGTTGCGCGTGTCGTTGATGGCCTGCACAAGGGTGTGGTCCTTAGAGTTTTCGCGTATGCGACACTCGCGAACGAGATATTGTATTTTCGGATACAACCCCGCAAAGCACACCTTCACGCCTTCAAGCCTCTGGTCCACAGCCAGGCGCAGCACGCGCCCGAGCACAGCATAGCGTTCGCGCACCTTCATGCCTCCGTTGGCAGCTGCTGACAGGTCGCTGAAGAAATCGTCCACACAGGCTCTTGCTCCCACCTTGCGGCCTGGTGTTGCGGGGTTTGGTCTTGTTGTTGTTGTCATCTTTGTTTGCGGTAAATATGCTGTCAAATGAACAATTAATATTCGATAAACTTGATAATCATGAAAACAAGTTTCAAAATTACGGTTTTTCATCGAGACTGCAAAACATAATGCCACATTTCGTTCTTTTTCACATCCACGCCTGCCCAACGGTTTCAAGCGACACGCAAAGCATTCAAAAATTATGTGAAAACACATAATATAATAGAGTTTTATTCGGTCAACTGAAAAAAAAACACTAATTTTGCAAGTCAATTGCATTAAATCAAACACAATTGCTTAATATAACGACAGATGAATCGCAGAACAAATACTTCAATACAGATGATTGCCGACTTTGACGGCGACATCTCCACCATCTTCAACAAGCACACAGACGACGAGCTGCCCATGCTCATAACACGCAACCTTGTGGTGTTTCCCGGCGTGCTGACCCCAATAATCATCGGGCGCAAGCAGAGCCTTGAGCTCATCAACGCCATAAAGGGCAACGAAGAGAAGCTGTTTGCCGTGTTTGCACAAAGAGATGCGTCTATAGAGATGCCCGGAGAGCAAGACATCTTTGAGCAGGGCGTGTTTGCACGTCTGGTGAGGGTGATCGACATGCCCGGACCCGGCGAAAACATAACAGCCATTGTGCAGGGCCTCGGCCGATGCACCCGCAAGGACATCACCAAGACCCGCCCCTACCACATGGGCCATGCCGTGTTGTCGCCCGAAGAGCTTCCTGCGAAGGGAGACAAGGAGTTTAAGACAGCCCACGAGGACCTGCTCATAAACGTGAAGAACTTTGTCAACATGAACGAGGACATTCCCGACGAAATGCTCTTCGCGTTAAAGAACATACACAACGAGGTCCTTTCGGTCAACTATATCTGCATGACCCTGACCTTCAGCATAGAAGACAAGGAGTCGTTGCTCAACACAAGCTCCGTTAAAGAGCGCGTCATGCTCGCCCTCAAGCTGCTCTATCGCGAAGAGCAACTGCAACGCATAAAGCAGGATATCCGCATGAAGACACGCGAAGACCTGGACGAGCAGCAACGCGAATATTTCCTTCAGCAGCAGATCAAGAACATCAAGGAGGAGCTGGGCAACGGCGAAGGCTCACCCGAGCGCAAGGAGCTGCTGGAGCAGGGCATGATGAAGAAGTGGAACAAGGCGACGCTCAAATATTTCATGAAGGAGCTCGACAAGCTCGACACGCTCAACCCGCAAAGCCCCGACTACAGCCAGCAGCTCAACTATCTGCGCACGCTGGTGAACCTGCCGTGGAACGAATATACCACCGACAACCTCGACCTGAAACGCGCACAGCGCATCCTCGACCACGACCATTACGGCATGGAGAAGGTGAAGGAGCGCATTCTCGAATATATGGCCGTGCTGAAGCTGCGCGGCGACCTCAAGTCGCCCATCATCTGCCTCTACGGTCCTCCGGGAGTGGGCAAGACCTCGCTGGGCAAGAGCATTGCCTCAGCCATGAAGCGCAAGTATGTGCGCATGTCGCTGGGCGGTCTGCACGACGAGAGCGAGATTCGCGGACACCGCCGCACCTACATAGGAGCCATGCCCGGACGCATCATCAAGAACATACAGAAGGCGGGCTCATCAAACCCTGTGTTCATTCTTGACGAGATCGACAAGGTGACACAGAACACCATCAACGGCGACCCCTCATCGGCGCTGCTTGAGGTTCTTGACCCTGAACAGAACAACGCGTTCCATGACAACTATCTCGATGTCGACTATGACCTCTCGAAGGTGCTCTTCATTGCTACCGCCAACGACCTCAACACCATTCCGCGTCCTCTGCTCGACCGCATGGAGATTATTGAGGTGAGCGGCTACATCACGGAAGAGAAGATCGAGATTGCCAAACGCCACCTCATACCGCGCGAGCTCGAGAACACGGGGCTCGACAACCTTCAGAAAGATGCTCCCGAGGCGGAGGTAGAGACAGAGACGATGGACATGTTCGGAACGCCTGTGACGGTGGAGAAGCCCAAGAAGAAAAAGGCCAAGACAGAGAAGCTACAGTTTAACAAGGCTGCCATAGAGAAGATCATAGAGCATTATACCCGTGAGAGCGGCGTGCGCCAGTTGGAGAAGCAGATAAACAAGGCGCTTCGCAAGATGGCGCTCAAGAAAGCCATCGACGGCGAGCTGCCCTACGAAAAGATTACGCCCACACAGCTTGAAGACCTCCTTGGCAAACCGCCGTTCAACCGCGACATCTACCAGGGCAACGATTATGCCGGTGTGGTGACAGGCTTGGCGTGGACAAGCGTGGGCGGCGAAATCCTGTTCATCGAGACCTCGCTGAGCAAAGGCAAGGCAGGCAAACTCACGCTCACTGGCAACCTGGGCGACGTGATGAAAGAGTCGGCTGTCATTGCTCTCGAATATGTGAAAGCCCACATCGAGACGTTAGGTGTCGACTACCGCATCTTCGACCATTGGAACATCCACATCCATGTGCCCGAGGGAGCCACACCCAAGGACGGCCCGTCGGCAGGCATAACCATCGCCACATCCATTGCCTCGGCGCTCACACAGCGCAAGGTGCGCAAGAACACAGCCATGACAGGCGAGATAACGCTCCGTGGCAAGGTGCTCCCCGTGGGTGGCATAAAGGAGAAGATCCTTGCAGCCAAGCGTGCCGGCATTACCGACATCGTGATGTGCCAGGACAACAAGAAAGACATTGACGAGATTCCCGAAATCTACCTCAAGGGTGTCACCTTCCATTATGTGGAGAACGTGCAGGACGTATGGCAGTTTGCGCTCACCGACGAGAAGGTGAAGGACCCCATAAAGTTTGACATCGAGGAAGAAGAGAAGAAGGAGGAACAAAAATAATGGCATTGACATTTCAACTTCAACATACCGACCCCAACAGCGACGCACGAACGGGTCTCATAACCACCGCGCACGGACAGATAAAGACACCTATCTTTATGCCCGTGGGCACATGCGGCTCCGTGAAGGGCGTTCATTTTAGCGAGCTGCGCGAGCAGGTGAAAGCCCAGATCATCCTTGGCAACACCTACCACCTATACCTCCGCCCGGGCCTTGACACGCTGCGCAAGGCGGGCGGACTGCACAAGTTCAACACATGGGACCGCCCCATCCTTACCGACTCGGGCGGCTTTCAGGTGTTCTCCCTCACGGGCATCCGTAAGCTCCGTGAGGAGGGTTGCGAGTTTCGTTCACACATTGACGGCTCGAAACATTTCTTCACACCCGAGAACGTCATGGACACGGAGCGCATTATCGGTGCCGACATCATGATGGCGTTCGACGAGTGTCCTCCCGGACAGAGCGACTACCAGTATGCCAAGAAGAGCCTCGCCATGACGCAACGCTGGCTCGACCGATGCATAAAGCGCTTCAACGAGACGGAGCCGCTCTACGGCTACGACCAAACGCTCTTCCCCATCGTGCAGGGATGCACGTTCAAGGACCTGCGACGCGACGCCGCCAAGTATGTGGCCGACAAGGGAGCAGCCGGCAACGCCATCGGCGGACTGGCCGTGGGCGAGCCTACAGAGGTGATGTACGAGATGATTGAGGTGGTGAACGAGATCCTGCCCAAGGACAAGCCGCGCTACCTCATGGGCGTGGGCACACCGCAAAACATTCTTGAGGCGATAGAACGCGGTGTCGACATGTTCGACTGTGTCATGCCCACACGCAACGGACGCAACGCCATGCTCTTCACCTACAACGGCACGATGAACATGCGCAACAAGAAATGGGAGCAAGACTTCTCGCCCATCGACCCCGACGGCTGCGACATCGACCGCATCCACTCGAAGGCGTACCTGCACCATCTCTTCAAATCGCAAGAGTTGCTGGCCATGCAGATAGCGAGCATACACAACCTCGCTTTCTACCTCCGTCTTGTCACCGACGCACGCCAGCACATCGAGGCAGGCGACTTCGTGGCATGGAAGGCAAGCATCATCGACCAGCTGGGCAGAAGAATGTAATGTTTAAAAGGTAATTATGAAATTTGCGACAACAAGACGATTGCACAAGCCGCTAAAGGCTGCAAGAAAAACGGGACAGGCGCTCAACAGGGTGGCGCGCCTGTTACGACGGGTCACGCCGCTCTTGGCGTGGCTCGGACACAAGCTGTCCTTCCTCGGGTTTCTGGACCCGCGCCGCTACATCAAACGTCTCGACCGGTACATCATAAAGAAGTTTATCGGCACCTATTTCTATGCCATAGCGCTCATCATCTCCGTGTCCATCGTGTTTGACGTGAACGAGAATCTGGCGAAGTTTTCAGAGTATCACGCGCCGCTAAAGGCCATCGTGTTCGACTATTACCTGAACTTCATACCCTATTTCGCCAACCTCTTCAGCCCGCTCTTCGTGTTCATTGCCGTCATCTTCTTCACCTCAAAGCTGGCGGGCAACTCAGAGATCATCGCCATGTTGGCATCGGGCGTGTCGTTCAAGCGCCTCATGCGACCCTACATGTTCTCATGTGTACTCATCTCGGCCCTGTCGTTCTACCTCGCCGCCTTCGTCATTCCACACGGCACGGTGGTGAAGCAAAACTTTGAGAGCATGTACAAGAACAAGAAGCGCACAACGGCCGCCGACAACGTCATGCTGCAAGTGGGCAAAGGCGTCATTGCCTACATTCAACACTACGACAACCAGATGAAAAAAGGCTACGGTTTCTCGCTCGACCGCTTTGAAAACAAGAAGCTCGTGAGCCACATGACAGCAACGGAGGTGCAATATGACACCATCTCCGATTCAAAATATCATTGGACGGCGACCAACTGGAAGATCCGCGAGCTGCGAGGCATGCGTGAGCACATAACCAGCGGCATGAAGAAAGACACGCTCATACAGATGGAGCCTACCGACCTTGTCTACTCAAAGGGTCAGCAAGAAACGTTCACCAGTCCGGAACTGAAGGCTTACATCTCTAAACAGGTAGACCGCGGAAGCAGCAACGTGGTGCAATATCAGGTCGAATACCACAAACGCATAGCCTCATCGTTTGCGTCATTCATCCTGACCATCATCGGTCTGTCGCTCTCCTCGCGCAAGCGAAAGGGAGGCATGGGCATGTACCTCGGCATAGGTCTGGCCCTCAGCTTTGTTTACATTCTGCTACAAACCGTGTCGGCAACGTTCGCCATACAGGCCGACACGCCACCCATTCTCGCAGCATGGATACCAAACATCATCTTTGCCGTGGTAGCTTATTTCTGCTACCGTAAGGCACCAAACTGATTTTAGTGTAAAGGACAACCATTGTCTATCGTCACTTTTAAAAAAAAGGACAACTATGTATTTCGACGAATTAGATTTAAACGACAACGTTCTCGACGCTCTCTACGACATGCGCTTCGAGACCTGCACGCCCGTTCAGGAGCAGTGCATACCAGAGATATTGAAAGGCAACGACCTCTTGGGCGTGGCACAGACAGGAACAGGCAAAACGGCTGCTTACCTGCTGCCCATACTGAGCAAGCTCGACGACGGCGGCTACCCCAAAGACGCCATCAACTGCGTCATCATGAGCCCCACACGCGAGCTGGCACAACAGATAGACCAGGCCATGCAGGGCTTCGGCTATTATCTTAACGACGTGAGCAGCGTGGCCATCTATGGCGGCAACGACGGCAACCGCTACGACCAGGAGCTCAAGAGCCTTAGCTTGGGTGCCGACGTGGTCATCGCCACACCGGGCCGACTGATCAGCCACATAAGCATGGGCAACGCCGACTTTAGCCGTGTGTCGTTCTTCGTGCTCGACGAGGCTGACCGCATGCTCGACATGGGCTTCTCTGAAGACATAAAGAAGATTGCACAGCTGCTGCCGCCGACCTGCCAAACCATCATGTTCTCGGCCACCATGCCGGACAAGATTGAAGAGCTGGCAAAGACGCTTCTCAAGAACCCCGTGGTGGTGAAGCTCGCCGTGAGCAAGCCGGCAGAGAAGATCAAGCAGACAGCCTATGTGTGCTACGAGACACAGAAGCTCGGCATCATTCAGGACATCTTCAAGCAGGGCGACCTCAAGCGCGTCATCATCTTCTCAGGCAAGAAGCAGAAGGTGAAGGCCATAAACCGCGCACTCATGCGCATGCACGTCAACAGCGGCGAGATGCACTCAGACCTCGACCAGGCCGAGCGCGACCAGATGCTCTACAAGTTTAAGAGCGGACAGATCGACGTGCTCGTGGCTACCGACATCCTCGCTCGAGGAATCGACATCGACGACATTGCCATGGTCATCAACTTTGACGTGCCTCACGATGCTGAAGACTATGTTCACCGCATAGGCCGTACAGCCCGTGCCGACCGCGACGGTGTGGCCATAACCTTCATCAACGAGGAAGATGTCCATTTCTTCAAACAGATAGAGAAGCTCCTTGAGAAGGAGGTCGAGAAGCTGCCTCTGCCCGAGGAGCTGGGCGAAGGTCCCGAGTATAAGGAAGGCCGCGCACAGCGCACATCGGCAAAGAGCCGCCGTCGCAAAGACCGCGACGCCACCTCGCACAAGCGCAAGCCGCGCCGCACAGAAAACGAGCGCAAGGAGAAGCAGCCTAAGGACAAGCAGCCCCAAGAGAAGCAGACAGCAGAAGGTTCAAACACCAAGAGCGCTCCCGTGGCAGCAGAGGACCACTCGACCGAAAGCGCTCAGCAGCAGGAGCAGCGCAAGCAGCGCCGCCGCCGTGGCAACAGCAAGCCCCGGCAAAGCGAAGCCGACCGTCAGGACCAGCCTACAGGCGACGCTGACAACGCTTCAAACAATGCTTCCGTCAACACTTCCGTCAAAGCCGACAACGCTTCTGAAAGCTCAGATAACGCTTCCGAAAACCGTTCAAGAAGAAACGGCAACAAGGCAAGACAAGGCAAAAGAAAGCAGAACAACGTTCAGGAAGGCGACAAGCAGGAGAGCAACACTCAGCAGGGAAAGGCTCAGCAGGGCAACAAGACCGGAAAGGGCGACGGCAAGCAGCAAGACAAGCAGCCTGCAAAACAAGGCAAGCAAGCTAACGGCCAGCAAGCAAAGCAGGGCGACAAGCAGCCTGCGAAACAAGGCAAGCAAGCCAACGGCCAGCAAGCGAAGCAGGGCGACAAGCAGCCTGCAAAGAAGCGTTCACGCAAGCCGCGTCAGCAGCGCAGCGAGCAAGAATCGCAGCCCGTATCGACCAAATATGCAAAGACCGCCGGCATGTCGCCCGTTGTCAACCCATCGCAAGACAGCGGCTTAAAATCGTTGCTTAAAAAGCCCCTCAAGTGGCTCAAGAAGCTTGGAAAATAAAGACAAAGTTTTGCGCTTCGCGCATTGTCTAAACATCTTGTGCTCCGCGCATTGTCTAAACATCATACGCTCCGCAGGTGCCAATGCACCTTGCGGAGCTATTTCCATTAATAGGCCATTTATTAACCGTCATTTTTTCCGCGCGAAGCGCGTATTGACGACAATTAATTTTCAATTAATGTTCAATTAATGGAAATTAATGTTTAGAAAAACGACGAGCGCAAAGCGCGACGTAAAGATTACATTTTTGCAAAGTTCAGAAAAATATTAACCTTTGCAGAAGTTCACCTCTCCTTATATATAAAGACCTTAACGATGAAAGATTTCGCAGCAATAGATTTTGAAACAGCCAACAACGAGCGCTCATCAGTTTGCTCCGTAGGCATCGTCATTGTGCGTAACGGCGAGATCGTAGACAAGTTCTACTCGCTCATAAAGCCCGAACCCGAATATTACACCTACTGGTGCAGCCGTGTGCACGGCCTAAGCGCCGCCGACACGCAAGACGCTCCCGTCTTCCCCGAGGTATGGAAGCAGATAGAGCCAAAGATAGCAGGTCTACCCCTCGTAGCCCACAACAAGGCTTTCGATGAGAGCTGCCTCAAAGCCGTCTTCCGCGTTTACCAGATGACCTATCCCTCCTACCCTTTCTTCTGCACCTGCGTAGCCTCACGCCGAGTGTGGCCCCAAGGTCAGCACACCCTCGATGTCATCGTCGCCCGCTGCGGCTACGATTTAACGCGCCACCACCACGCCCTGGCCGACGCCGAAGCCTGTGCCGCCATTGCGCTGGAGATATTGTAACGTGTTGCAGCCCTCTCTCTGCACCCCGTCATTAGAAAACGAAAATGACACATTTTGACCTTGACCCATTTTGACACCCCTCACATCAAAATGACGAATGAACGAGTTTTTAAGAAAAGTGTTCATTGCAAATGAACGATTTTAAGAAAAGTGTTCATTGCGAATGAACGATTAAAAAAAAAGTGTTCATTACGAATGAACGATTTCAAGAAAAGTGTTCATTGCGAATGAACGATTTTCACATAGTTGCCCCGACCGTTTGAGAAAGAAAAGACACGTTGCAGCGAGCAAAAAGATGCTTTCCGCGATAAAGAAAATTACGTTTCATTGTTGCCATGGATGTTTATTAGTTTAATTTTATTCATGATATGCCCGTTTTAAAAGTGGGCTTTGTTGTTATTTTTGACCGACGATGCAAAGATACGAACAATATGTGAGGTTTGCAAGAGTTGCACGAGAGAAGGAAAAATGACGTGCGACTGACAGCCGTAAGCCATTTACTTGCAAGCTGTTACAACGACAACAAATATTCTTTGCTTATAGGCCATACGGACGGGAGGGGTGGTTTCAACCGACCCCATCGCCAACTCGCTGTGAGGAACAAACCGAGAGCAGGTGGTGTCAAAATGTGTCAAGGTCAAAATGTGTCATTTTCGTTTTCGGATGTCCCGGAAGCTTCTATATAAAATATATATTTTTAATATATATATTATATAGGCCCTTGACCGCACTTTCATTTTTCATTTTGACCCATTTTGACCTTGACCCATTTTGACACCATAACGCGGTCTGCCGTGTCTTTTCCTGAATAAGGTTGAAAGTTTAGCCACATTTATGACCTGCACAGCCCCATGTCTATCAACGTTTTATAGAGACGAATGGCAATTGGTTGAGGATTTGCATTGAACAACTACAAAACTGTCCTTGCTCTTTTGATTTATTTTTTGTAAATTTGTAGATGCAAAAACGATGCTGTGGGCAACAGCCCGTTGAAGCTCTTAGACCGACAAATTAAAGACACATTGACAACAAAAGCGAAGGAGTGGGAACAATCGAGACGACGATCTGAAGAAGAATGAAAGAGGATCAAGAAAATGGCAAGACGACGATCTGAAGAAGAATGAAAGAGGATCAAGAAAATGGCAAGACGGCGATCAAAACGAAAAATTTAAGAAGATCTTAAGAATAACCCAACGAAGAAGGTGCAGAAAGCGAGCAATCGTTTGCACTTTATTTTCCGTCCTTTTTGCGCCGTTCATGCTGACCGCCCGAGAAAATGGTGTTAATTTTGAAGCAGGAATATATCACTTAAGCTTATTTTAATAATTAAAATTACCATTTGCAACCATGCAAAAGAATTACTTATTTCTAAACTTAATGGTCCTGCTCATAAGCATGACCTTTGGGGGATTTGCCCTTCAACCGTCAATGGCGGCAACCGGTTACACACCAACGGTAACAGACGACGAGATCACGGTCTTCCTTGAAACATCATTCGACAACGCCAAGGTGTGGGCGTGGAACGACAACCCACAGCTCACCACGGCAGGATGGCCCGGCGACGCCATGACCCTCATGGGAAAGGCAGCCAACGGCAAGAACATTTTCAAGTGGACCTACACAGGCGACAAGGGCGCACCCACAGCCATAATCTTCACACATGACGGCGGGCAGAAACTCAACGGCGGCGACCAGGAGTATGTCAACCACGGCTATTATGTGGAAGGCGCATACACCAAGACCATCGAGGCGAGAACCGGCAAGGTGATGGTGTTCTTCGACAACACCACACATGGTCTGGCCGATGTCTTCTGCTTCATCTACAACGGCACCACAGCAGCCGAACAGTGGCCCGGCCTGAAGATGACCTTCGACGCAAAGGCATCGTTCAACGGCAAGACAGGCTTCTTCACCGTAGAGGTGCCCGACAACTTTCTTACAGGCTCGTTCGTGATAAACAACGGCAAGGAGGGCGGCACGCTCCAGGGACAGACCGTCTATGTGGGCGGCACAGCGACAGCCATTGAGAACATGACGATGGAGGAAACCAAGAACACGGCCGACGACGCGTGGTACACCATCACCGGCATGCGCACGAACAAGCCCACACAGGCTGGCCTCTACATCCATAAAGGCAAGAAAGTAATAATAAGATAAAACAGAAAAACCCACACTATGAAAAAGATATTGAACCAAGGGCTGCTGATGTTGCTGATGCTCTTCGTCTTCGTGAGCAACATCTTCGCCGACAACCAATACGGACTTAAAGACAAGATCCAGGATGGCGTCATCCTGCATTGCTTCGACTGGAAGCTGAGCGACATCCAGGCAGAGATTCCGAACATCGCAAAGGCCGGATTCACAGCCGTGCAGACCTCGCCCGTTCACCAGAGAGAGCCTCTGGGTGCAACATGGTACATGACCTATCAGCCCTACGACTATGTTATCGGCAACGGCCTCGGCGACGAGAGCGCGCTGAAAGCTCTCTGTGCAGAGGCTCACAAGTATGGCGTGAAGGTCATTGTCGACGTGGTGGCAAACCACACCAACGGCAGCCTGCAATATGTTGCTGATCGCCTGAAGAACCAGGACCTCTACCACAACTATAACGGTGGATGCAACGACGGCGACCGCTACTCCATCACCCACGGCCGCATAGGCATGTGGGACCTGAAGACAGAAGACCCCCGCGTGCAGGACATCATTAAAGAGTATGTACAGAGCCTCAAGGCTTGCGGTGTCGATGGCATTCGCTGGGACGCCATCAAGCACATCGGCCTGCCATCTGAGGGCGACTCGTTCATGCAGAACGTTGTTGACCAGACCATGTTCAACTATGGCGAGATTCTTAACACCCCCGGTCCCAACGCCGACCAGCTCTACAAAGAGTACACACAGTATATGAGCGTTACCGACAACACCTACGGCGACAACGTGTCAAAGACCTTCGCGGGCGGCGGCGCAAGCTCGTCGACAGGCAACCTCACCTACAGAGGCGTGGCAGCCAACAAGCTCGTCTACTGGGGCGAGAGCCATGACACCTACTCGAACGACGATGGCTGGAGCAAGCGTGTGAAGCAGACGTTCATTGACCGCTCTTACGCTATCATGGCCGGCAACAACGACGCCACCTCTCTCTATTTCTCACGTCCTGCTGCCACCGAGAAGAACAGCATCAAGTTTGGAGAAAAGGGTTCTACCCACTTCACCGCTCCCGAGGTGGCAGAGGTGAACCACATGCACAACATCTGCGCTGGCGAACCCAACTACTGCGTCCACACCAACGACCTCATGGCCCAGGTGCGCAAGAGCGGTGCCGTGATTGTTCTCGCTGGCGAAAAAAAGAATAAGCATGTAGATGTTGCCAACGGCGCTGGCGATGGCCAATGGCTCATGCCCGGCACCTACACCGACAAGGTGGGCGGCGGCACCTTCACCGTGACCGATGCCACCATCTCGGGCGATGTAGGTTCTACAGGCATCGCCGTGCTCTATGACGGCAACGTTGTGAAGGAGCCTAAGGTAACGTTCAACCATGCCGACGGTTCATCGTTCTCTGACGCCTCTCTCTCTGTCACGGCAACAGCTGTCAACGCCACCTCTGCCTGGATTCAGGTAAACGGCGGCGCAAAGCAGACATTTACCACCACCACAACCTTCAGCGTGGGTGCTGATGTCGACTATGGCAAGAGCGTCACCATCGCTTGGGGCGCCACAGGCAAGGACGAGAACAACGCCGAGATTTCAAAGACAGGCTCCGTGACATATAAAAAGGTGAAGGCTTATGAGCCCACTCTCGACAACGCCGACGAGGTGTCTTGCTTCCTTGAAACAGCAGAGAGCGACATCAAGATCTGGGTATGGAACGACAACGACAACAGCAAGAAGTTTAACGACGCCGCCTGGCCCGGCGACCCAATGGAGCTGGTAGGCAAGAGCGCCGACGGAAAGAGCGTCTACAAGTGGACCTATAAAGGCGAGGCCACAGGTCTGCCAACCAACATAATCTTCACACACGGCGGCAACAAGTATGCCGGTGCCGGCAACGCGAGCGACAAGGGCGTGGAGTTTAAGAACCACGGCTACTATGTGGAGACAAAATATGCCAAGGAGGTGACGAAAGTCAACGGCAGCGACGTGGTACAGCCCGGCACAGACAAGTTTGTCTATTTCGACAACAGCAAAAACTGGGCAAACGTGTTCTGCTATTTCTACAACGGCAAGACCTCTTCTTCTGCATGGCCCGGCGTGAAGATGACCTTCGACGAGAGCGCTTCGCACAACGGCAAGACAGGATGGTACAAGGCAGAGATTCCTGCCGGCTACGACAACGCCAAGTTCTTCATCAACGACGGCACGGCTGGTACGGCAATTGACGGTCGCAACGCTTCTGCCACAAAGGTGGTGAACGAGAAGTAAGACGACGATGATAAAGACAAGACGATAAAGACAAGACGATAGAGACAAGACGATAGAGACAAGACGAAACGGCTTCAGCCAAAAGGCAAAAGGAGCAAGGAGAGTTTCGCTTGTCTCTATTGTCGTTTAAAAACATGCGGCCCGAGCCCGCATGAGGGTGTGAACAATAGCGTTTTACCTTTTAAACAAACATTTAACTAACTTTTTCATTCTTTTTATAATAAAAAACTGTCTTTTTGTTTGTTTTTTAAAGAAAAAGCTATAACTTTGCAACCATAAACAAGATAACAACATTTTTCACAACAACAATAAAAGAAAGGAAACAATGAAAGCAGTAGAAGTTGTAGAAACTCTGAAGCAGAGATTCCCGAACGAGCCCGAATACATTCAGGCCGTCAGTCAGGTGCTTGGCACCATCGAAGAAGAGTACAACAAGCATCCCGAGTTTGAGAAAGCCAACCTCATTGAGCGCTTGTGCATTCCTGACCGACTGATTCAGTTCCGCGTGACATGGGTTGACGACAAAGGCAACGTGCAGACCAACATGGGCTACCGTGTGCAGCACAACAACGCCATCGGCCCGTACAAAGGCGGCATTCGTTTCCACAAATCTGTAAACCTCAGCATCCTTAAGTTCCTCGCCTTCGAGCAGACTTTCAAGAACTCGCTCACCACGCTGCCCATGGGCGGCGGCAAGGGAGGTTCCGACTTCTCTCCCCGTGGCAAGAGCACTGCCGAGGTCATGCGCTTCTGCCAGACTTTCATGAACGAGCTCTACCGCCACATCGGTCCCGATGAGGACGTTCCCGCAGGCGACATTGGCGTAGGCGGTCGCGAGGTAGGCTATATGTTCGGACAGTATAAGAAGCTCACCCACACCTTCAGCGGCATCCTCACAGGCAAGGGCCTTGAGTTTGGCGGCTCGCTCATCCGTCCCGAGGCTACAGGCTACGGCAACGTTTATTTCCTTCAGAACATGCTGAAGACCCGCGGCATCGACATCAAGGGCAAGACCGTGCTGGTGAGCGGTGCAGGCAACGTGGCACAATATACCGTTGAGAAGCTCATCGAGCTCGGTGCCAAGCCCGTGACCATGAGCGACTCTGACGGCTACATCTACGATCCCGACGGCATTGACGCCGAGAAGCTCGCCTACATCAAGGAGCTTAAGAACGTTGAGCGCGGCCGCATCAGCGAGTATGCCGAGGAGTATGGTGTCAAGTATGTGGCTGGTGCCAAGCCTTGGTTTGAGAAGGCCGACATCGCCCTTCCCTCTGCCACCCAGAACGAGATCAACGAGGAGGCTGCCAAGGCGCTCATTGCCAACGGTGTGTTTGCCGTGAGCGAGGGTGCGAACATGCCTTCTACCCCCGAGGCCATCAAGGTGTTCCAGGATGCCAAGATTCTCTACTCACCGGGCAAGGCTGCCAACGCCGGCGGCGTGGCTGTGTCGGGTCTTGAGATGAGCCAGAACTCGGAGCGTCTGCGCTGGAGCCGTGAAGAGGTTGATGCCAAGCTTCATGACATCATGAACGACATTCACGACAACTGCGTGAAGTATGGCACCGAGGCCGACGGCTACATCAACTATGTCAAGGGTGCCAACGTAGCCGGCTTCCTCAAGGTTGCCAAGGCCATGATGGCTCAGGGCATCGTGTAAAGACGGCAACGACAGCATTAAAAATCAATAAAATTATTGTTATATTTATTAAAAAAGCGGCATGTGCCTTAGGGTGCATGTCGCTTTTTCTGTGTTGTGAGAACGAAGTAAAAGAAAGAAAAAGGTTGGCATGTCAGTTTTTTTTCATAACTTTGTCGGCAAATCGTTTTATTTCGTTCGACAGACCATCATTATTTCGTTCGACAAATCATCATTATTATGGCAAAACTTAAGATACAGACATCAAAAGGCGACATCGTTGTGCGCCTTTACGACGAGACACCCAAGCACCGTGACAACATCGTGAAGCTCGCAAAGGAGGGCTACTATGACGGCACGCTGTTTCACCGCGTGATAAAAGATTTCATGATACAGGGCGGCGACCCCGACAGCAAGGGGGCTCCCAAGGGCAAGCAGCTCGGCGCTGGCGGTCCCGACTACACCATTGAGGCAGAGATCCTCCCCACGCTCTTCCACAAGCGTGGCGCTCTGTGTGCAGCCCGTCTGGGCGACGAGGTGAACCCTAACAAGGAGTCGAGCGGCAGCCAGTTTTACATCGTGTGGGGCGAGACCTACAAGCCCGCACAGCTCAAGCAGATGGAGAAGCAGATGAAGCAGAACCAGCTGACCGTCACCTTCAACGACCTCGTGTCTTATCACAAGGACGAGATCATGGACATGCGCCGCAACCGCGACCGTGCCGGTCTGCAAGACATGCAGGAGCGCCTCATGAAGGAGGCTGAGGACATCTGCAAAGCTAACCCCGCTGGCTTCAGCAAGGAGCAGACCGAGGCTTACACCACCGTTGGCGGCACACCGTTCCTCGACGGCGAGTACACCGTGTTTGGAGAGGTGGAAGACGGCATTGACGTTGTGGAGGCAATAAACAATGTCGAGACCGACCGCGCCGACCGTCCTACCGACGACCTCGCCATGACCGTTAGCGTGGTTGAGGAGTAAAGCAAAAAGCGGTTTCTTAAATATTAATTTCCATTAAATAACCCTCCTTTCACCTTCTCCTTTGCGTGATTTTAAAAGACAATAGAGACAATAGGGACAATCTTTATGTGATAAGGAAAACAAAACCTGCACATAAAAAATTGTCCCTATTGTCTCTATTGTCGTTAAAACAACAAATTGAACCTTCGCAAGCATAATGGTCATTAGCCGCTTGCGAAAGTTCAATTGCCATAAATATTAAAGGATGCGTCCGCGAATAGACAGCTTCAGCACAGGATAAACCTGGAGCCAATCCATGAACTTGGAGATGTCGTCGTCGGCATCTTGATCAAGCACCTTGGTGAGGTCGCCAACACCGTCGGCATAAACCACAGGCTTGCCCTGAAACTGTGCTCCAAGCTCGAAGCGGGCACCAAAACGCTTCTTCGGCACAAGACGTCCGAAACCGAGGCCGAGGTAAGGACGGAAGTTTTTGACCTTGATGCCGCCATTAACATCACCGTTGCGGTCAACAGGAATCTGGTAGTCGCCAATCTCAACGTTATAACTGTTTCCGGCAGCAATATACTGCTGCAACCTGTCACTGTGTCCTGTAATCTTAACCAGCTTGTCGCCACCCACAGAGAAGCCAGCCGTTACGAAGAACGAGCTTGAGTTGGCAAAAGGATAGCAGTCAAACTTCACATCGAAGGTGGTGCGTGAGAACTTGCCCTTCACGTCCATCGTCTCTGTTATGCTGTTGCCGTTAAACTCGCCCGACACGTCGGCCGTGGTGTTGATGTTGATGTTGGGCATCACGTTGAGACCAAGACGGGCCTGGACATATTTTGTGAGAGGCACAGCCACGTCGAAGCCGATACCCTCGGTACCAACACCTACGCCCACACCCACGCGGTTGGCGACGCCAAAAAACTCGCTCTTCTCGTCTTGTGCCGAAACGGCCACAACACCTGTCGTCAGCATTAAGCCGATGACCATTCCTTTAAGGAAACCTAATGTTTTCATATTCTTTACGGTTAAGTGATTAATTGTGTTTCTTATTCTCAGTAGACCAGTTTTTTCTGATTTTCAATCAGCCATCACAAGCCTTTGTGTTTATCTTTGCAAATATAGTGAAATAGATGTAAACGAACAAGAAAAAACACAAAAAGATAAAAGGACAGACGCAAAAAGAAATAAATATTAACCCAAATCGGTCATTAGACCGATTTGGGATTAATTGCTCAAGTTTTGCTCATCTAATTTTTTATTACTAATTTTGCGCTCGTTAAAAAAGAGAATTCATGGATAACAAAAAACAACCACTCATCGCACACCTGTGCATGCTTTGTGCAGGCACCTGCTGGGGACTGATGGCTCCTATAGGCAAAGACGCCATGCTCAACGGCATCGACGGCATAGACCTCGTTAGCTTCCGCGTTCTCGGTGGCGCCCTGCTGTTCTGGCTCACCTCTCTGTTTACAAAGAAAGAGCATGTGCCTGTGAAAGACATACTGCTGTTGGGCTGCGCCGGACTGTTTGCCCTTGTCTTCAACCAATGTAGCTACACCATTGGGCTGAACCTTACCTCGCCCAGCAACTCAAGCATCATGACGACCTCCATGCCTATCTTCGCCATGGTGCTGTCGTTCTTCATCCTGAAAGAGCCCATAACATGGCAGAAGGCCGGTGGCGTGCTCCTTGGATGCGCAGGCGCGGTAATCATAATAACGACCAGCGCCACAGCCGGCAACGCCAAGGTGGGCAACATCTGGGGCGATCTGCTCTGCATGTCGGCACAGCTGTCATTTGCCCTCTACCTCTCACTCTTCAAGCCGTTGATACAGAAATATTCGCTCTTCACGGTGAACAAATGGATGTTTACCTGGGCCACACTGTTAATATGGCCCTTCACCCTTGGCCATGTCTCAAGCATCGATTTTGCTTCCGTGCCCATGAGCACATGGTGGGAGACGGGCTTTGTGGTGTTCTTCGGCACCTACATTAGCTACATCTGCATGATGGTCGGCCAGCAGACCCTTCGCCCGACGGTTGTCAGCGTCTACAACTACATGCAGCCGCTGGTGTCGGTAAGCGTCAGCGTGGCTGCTGGGCTTGCTGTGTTCAAGACCTCACAAGCCTTGGCCGCCATTCTCGTGTTCTCTGGCGTTTGGTTCGTGGTAAAATCGAAATCGAAACATGACATGAGCAAGGCTTAGATTGAAGACTGCTATAAGCTAAAAACTATAAGATATAAGATAAATGCTAAAGCTATAAGCTAAAACTATAAGCAATAAAACAGGAAAAGCCACTTCCGAGACAATCGTTTCAGAAGTGGCTTTTTTATTGTTTCCTTGAGCTTGTCTTTATCCCACAAAGCTCATCGATTATTTATTTTAGAGCACATCCTCAACAGGCGTGTAAGGCAAACTGTAGAGGTCGGCAACAGGCTTGAACACCACCTTGCCGTCAACAACATTGAGACCCTTCTTCAGAGCCTTGTCGTCGGCACACGCTTTCTTCCAGCCCTTGTCGGCAAGAGCCAGCGCATAGCGCATGGTGGCGTTGGTGAGGGCTGCCGTAGAGGTGTTGGGCACAGCACCCGGAATGTTTGCCACGGCATAATGAACGATGCCGTCAAGCTCATACACAGGATCGCTATGGGTCGTGGCGTGTGAGGTCTCGAAGCATCCGCCCTGGTCAATGGCCACATCAACGAGCACGGTGCCTGGCTCCATGAGCTTAAGCATGTCGCGTGTGATGAGCTTTGGCGTGATGTCGCCAGGAATGAGTACGGAGCCAATGACGATGTCCACATCCTTAAGCTCTGCCACGATGTTATGATGAGACGAATAGAGTGTGTCCACGTTTGGCGGCATAGTGACAGAGAGCTCATGCAACCTTGGCAACGACACATCGGCAATGACCACGTTGGCACCCATGCCAGCAGCCACACGGGCAGCCGCCTGTCCCACGATGCCACCGCCGAGCACCAGCACCTTGATGGGCTTCACGCCAGGCACGCCACAGATGAGCTTGCCCTTTCCGCCCTTGGTCTTCTGCAGATAGTAGGCACCGTTTATTGTTGCCATACGTCCTGCCACCTCACTCATCGGAATAAGCAGAGGCAGGGCGCCGTTGTCGAGCTGCACCGTCTCGTAAGCCAGACACACGCCGCCACTCTTTATCATGGCATCTGTGAGCTCGCGGTCAGAAGCGAAATGAAAATAGGTAAACAGCAGTTGCCCTTTCTTTACCAGCGCATACTCAGGAGCTATTGGTTCCTTCACCTTTACAATCATGTCGGCCACAGCATACACCTCCTCGATGGTTGCAAGGATCTTTGCGCCGACAGCAACGTAACTGTCATCTGGGAAACCGCTACCATCGCCTGCGGTGTGCTGGACGTACACCTCATGACCATGTTTTACCAACTCGGCGACGCCCGAAGGAGTCATGCCCACACGGTTCTCATTGTTTTTGATCTCTTTAGGAATACCAATTTTCATAATTCAAGATCTTTAAAAGTTAATTATATAGTTGACAAAAAAATCGTCACTCCCAGTTCACCCCGCTTCGTCAGCCACGTTTTAAAGTAAGCCACGTTTTCTTAACCAGCTCCAGGATTTTTCACTTTTCGTTTTTCACTTTTCCCTTAAACAGCTTTTCCCTTAAACAGCTTTTCCCTTACAACGGCGTCAGCCTTTTTTTTACCTTTTTACCTTTAAAAAGCCTTTTTACCTTTAAAAAGCCCTCATCTCTCCCCAATAGCCACATATTCCTTTGGCGTAAGGATGTTCTTATAGGCAGGTCTTATGATGCGTCGGCCTTCAAAGTTGAGCTCCTCAATGCGGTGCGCCATCCATCCCACGATACGTGCCATGGCAAAGATAGGCGTGTAGATCTCCTGCGGCAGACCGATCATCTCATAGATGAAGCCACTGTAGAAATCGACATTGGCACAGATCGGCTTCTTTGTCTTGCGGTGAGCCGACACACACTTGATGGCCTCCTGTTCAAGAAGACGAAGGAAGTTATACTCCTCCTCGCGTCCCTTCTCCTTTGCCAACTCGCCCGCAAGCCTCTTCAGCTCTACGGCACGCGGGTCACTCATGGTATAGACCGCATGGCCAATGCCATAGATCAGTCCGGTCTGGTCATAAGCCTCCCCACGCAGCATGCGATAGAGATACGTGTCGATCTCGTCGATGTTCTTCCAGTCCTTGATGTTCTCCTTCAGGTGGTGGAACATGTTTATCACCTTAATGTTGGCGCCACCATGAAGCGGACCCTTGAGCGAGCCTATGCCCGCCGCGATACTTGAGTAGGTGTCGGTGCGCGACGATGAAGTCACGCGCACGGTGAACGTCGAGTTGTTACCGCCGCCATGCTCAGCCTGAATGATGAGCAGCATGTCGAGCATACGCGCGTCGAGGTCGGTAAAGTCTTCATGCTTAAGCATGTAGAGGAAGTTCTGCGCGATGGTGAGGTTCTCTCGCGGATGGCGTATGTGCAAAGAGCGGCCCTGCACCGAGTGGCGGTAAATGTTGTAGGCGTAGGCAATGATTGTCGGGAAGCGTGCAATCAGCTCCACCGCCTGGCGCATAAGGTTGTCGCGTGAGATGTCATCGGGATTGGGGTCGAAGGTGTACATCTCCAGCACACTACGCGCAAGGATGTTCATGATGTTTGAGCCTTCAAGATCAATGATGTGCACGATGGTCTTGTGGTCAAGCGCCATGTTGTCGTTTATAAGTTCACTGAAAGCATCGAGCTCCTCCTTGTCGGGCAGGTTTCCCGACAGCAGCAGAAACGCAATCTCCTCAAATCCGAAACGCTTCTCTGCCAACAGCGGCGACACGAGGTCGTCAAGCTCATAGCCACGATAGAACAGTTTGCCGTCGGTGGGACGCAGTTTCCCGTCCTCGCCACGCTCATATCCCACCACGTTTCCTATGTTTGTCAGTCCCACGAGCACGCCACTGCCGTCCTCGTTACGCAGTCCGCGCTTCACGCCATATTTTGGGAACAGCTCATTGTCGATCTTGCAAGAGTTCTTGACCTCGTCCGACAGCTTATATATCAGATAATCCTTGTTCATGTTTCTTTATAGGTTTTTCGCATGTCAACGCCATGCTCTGTTTTTACTCTACTGTTTTCACATTCTCTTCTCGCTTTTTTCTTATTCTCTTCTCGCGCATGTTGCTTTCACGCCAATGCGCCTACAAGCTCTCCGCCAGCTTGTCGCCAAACGCCTTTGTGCCGAGGGCTTTGCCGTCAGGCATGAAACGCGCAAGGTCGGCGGTGGCTACACCTTGTGTGAAGAGACGTTCGAGAGCGTCGGTGATAAGCTGCGCTGCCTCGTTCCACCCCATATAGTCGAGCATCATCACAGCAGAGAGGATAATGCTTGAAGGGTTCACCTTGTCTTGTCCTGCAATGTCGGGAGCGATGCCGTGTGTCGCCTCAAAGATGGCATGACCCGTGTGGTAGTTGATGTTCGCACCCGGCGCAATGCCGATACCTCCCACCTGTGCTGCCAGCATGTCGCTCACATAGTCGCCGTTGAGGTTCATGGTCGCGATAACACTATAGTCTTGCGGCTTGAGCAGAGCGTTCTGAAGGAACGCGTCACAGATGCAGTCGTTCACGACCAGTCGTCCACTCTTCAGCTCCTCACCATACTCGCGTTCAGCCAGCTCGTAGCCCCATTTCTTGAATCCGCCTTCCGTAAATTTCATGATGTTGCCCTTGTGCACCAGCGTCACGGTCTTGAGGTCGTGCGCCAGAGCATAGTCGATGGCGCTGCGTATGAGTCGCTCACTGCCCTCTTTTGAGACGGGCTTCACGCCGAACCCTGATGTCTCGGGGAAGCGCACCTTCTTGACGCCCATCTCGTCGTGCAGAAAGCGGTAGAATTTCTTTGCCTCGTCAGATCCTGCCTCCCACTCTATTCCGGCATAGATGTCTTCCGTGTTCTCACGGAAGATGCACATGTCCACCTTCTCAGGATACTTCACCGGCGATTCTATTCCGCGGAAATAGCGCACGGGCCGTTGACACACATAGAGGTCGAGGGTCTGGCGCAGTGCCACGTTGAGCGAGCGAATGCCTCCACCGACAGGCGTCATCAGCGGACCTTTTATGCCCACCGGATATTCTTTGAAGGCATCGAGGGTGGCTTGCGGAAGCCATTCGCCTGTCTGCTCATGCGCCCTTCCGCCGGCAAGGACCTCCTTCCACACAATCTTCCGTTTGCCGCCATAAGCCTTTTCCACGGCTGCATCGACCACCTGTTGGCAAACAGGCGTTATCTCTGCACCGACACCATCGCCCGTGATGAAAGGCACTGTCGGCGTGTCGGGCACCATCAGTTTTCCGTTCTTCTTCTCTATCTTGTTTGTGACATTGATCTTATCCATAACATTGTTCTCCTTTTCTCTTGGGGTTGAACCTATTTGTTTTTCATAACATAGTTTAGCGCACTTCCTGCTTTGAACCACTCTATCTGCGTTGCGTTGTAAGTGTGGTTTGCAGCAAAGCTCTCTGTTGTGCCGTCGCTGTGGTGAAGGGTGACGTTTAATGTGCTGCCCGGTGCAAACTGTGACAGTCTGGTCACCGAGATGCGGTCATCCTCGCGCACAAGGTCGTAAGAAGCCTTGTCGGCAAAGGTTATTGCGAGCACGCCTTGCTTCTTGAGGTTGGTCTCGTGTATGCGTGCAAAACTCTTTGCCAGCACCACCTTGACGCCCAGGAAGCGCGGCTCCATGGCAGCATGCTCACGCGAACTGCCTTCGCCGTAGTTGTCCTCAGCCACCACTATCGATGACAGCCACTGGGCCTTATACAACTTTGCCACCGCCGACACGGCCTTATACTGTCCGTCGGTCTGACACAGCACCTTGTTCGACTCGCCGTTGAAAGCATTGACGGCTCCCATGAGGAGGTTGTCGGAGATGTTCTGCAGATGACCACGATATTTAAGCCATGGGCCAGCCATAGAGATATGGTCGGTGGTACACTTGCCCTTGGTCTTTATGAGAAGCGGCATGTCGGTAAAGTCGTTACCGTCCCACGCCTCAAACGGCTCAAGCTTCTGCAGGCGGTCAGAGGTCGGCGCTATCACCACTTCAATCTTTGACGTGTCGCCATCGGTAGGCGCAATGAACCCCTTGTCCTTGACCTCAAAGCCACGCGGCGGGAACACATCGCCCACAGGTGCATCGAGCATCACGGCCTTGCCGTCGGCATCAAGAAGCGTGTCGGTGGCGGGGTTGAAGTCGAGGCGTCCCGCAATGGCGAGAGCCATCGTAAGCTCCGGACTGCCAATGAAGGCATAGGTGTTGGGGTTGCCGTCGGCACGTCTGCGGAAGTTGCGGTTGAACGATGTCACGATGGCGTTCTTGCGCTCAGGGTCGTCGGTGTGACGGTGCCACTGTCCTATGCACGGTCCACAGGCGTTTGTCATGATCACAGCCCCTATGCGACGGAAATCGTCGAGCAACCCGTCGCGTTCTGCCGTGAAGCGTATCTGCTCTGAGCCGGGGTTTATGATGATCTGTCCCTTCACCTTGATGTTTTTCTCCGCCGCCTGACGTGCCACAGAAGCGGCACGTGCAAGGTCCTGATATGACGAGTTGGTGCAGGAACCGATAAGTCCCACCTCCACCGTCATGGGGTAGTCTTCACGCGGTCCCTTGGTCCGCATCTCGCTGACGGTTGTTGCCGCATCGGGCGTGAACGGTCCGTTGAGGTGCGGCTCTATTGTTGAGAGGTCTATGTCTATGAGCTTGTCATAATAGTTCTCCGGATTGTCATACACCTCGCTGTCTGCCTGCAGGTCGGCAGCACAAGAATGTGCCATGTCGGCCACCTCGCTGCGTCCTGTCTCACACAGATAGTCGGCGGCGTTGTCGTCGAAAGCGAAGAGCGAGCAAGTGGCTCCCAGCTCCGCTCCCATGTTGCAGATGGTCGCCTTGCCTGTTGTAGATATTGTTGCTGCTCCCGGTCCGAAATATTCGAGGATGGCGTTTGTGCCGCCCTTCACCGTGAGTTGTCCCAGAATTTCAAGGATCACATCTTTGGGCGAAGCCCATCCCGACAGCTCTCCTGTCAGGCGCACACCTATGAGGCGCGGCATCTTCAGCTCCCAAGGCTGGGCCGTGAGCACGTCCACGGCATCGGCACCGCCCACACCCACAGCGACCATGCCCAGTCCGCCGGCGTTTGGCGTGTGCGAGTCGGTACCTACCATCATGCCTCCTGGGAAGGCATAGTTCTCAAGCACCACCTGGTGTATTATTCCTGCACCCGGTGCCCAGAAGCCGATATGATATTTCTCCGACACCGACCGCAAGAAGTCGTAGACCTCGCTGTTCACTTTCTTTGCAGCAAGCAGGTCTTCCTCCACGCCGTTGTCGGCTTTTATGAGGTGGTCACAATGCACCGTTGCCGGCACCGCCACCCGGCTCTTGCCTGCGTTCATAAACTGCAGCAAGGCCATCTGTGCCGTTGCGTCTTGCATTGCCACGCGGTCGGGTCTGAAATCGACATAATCTTCTCCGCGTCGGAACGGTTTCAACGCTCCATCATCATACAAGTGAGCAAACAACACCTTCTCGGCGTATGTCAGCGGATGACCAACAATGTTGCGGGCCGATGCAACCTTCTGCCCATAAGAGGAGTAAAACGTCCTCAGCATTTCAATGTCTAATACCATAATCGTTTCTGTCTTGATGTATTTCCTTTTGGCTATCTAAGTCATTATTATCTTATCTTTCTGTTGGCAAAGATAGCAATAATATTTATAATCGTCATACAAAAGAATTAAAATCTAACAAAAAGACAGTAATTTTTGGATTAAATCATTAAAATGCCGTATTTTTATTCACACTTCAAGACATTTGGACATAAGAACATGCGTTTGCCCTACTCCGCCCCAAGCAGTCCGCGGCACGCATCTTCTATGAGGTCGAGGGCATAGAAGAAGTCGCTCTCGTCGCCATAATAAGGATCGGGAACGGCTTCTGCCCCTGCGTACTCCACACAATAGTCTGTCAGCATGTGAACCTTGTCACGCGCCTCGTCGTCAGGAGCCATCGAGGTGATGGCGCGATAGTTGTTCTTGTCCATGACAAGTATGTTGTCGAAGCGGTAGAAGTCTACGGTCTTGTCAAACTGCCGCGCACGACTGTTGAAATTGTAGCCACGGCGTGCTCCGCAACTGCGCATGCGTGAGTCGGGCAACTGTCCCACATGCCAGTCGCCAATGCCTGCCGAATCTATCTCATAACCGGCAGCAAGACCGACGTCAGCCACCATCTTCTTCATAACGCCCTCAGCCGCCGGACTGCGACAGATGTTTCCAAGACAGATGAAGAGAAGTCGTTTCTTTGTTTTGCTCATATTTTTTTATTTTTCTTTTTTTGTTCGCACATCTGCCGTTGCTGCCGACAGCGGCAAGACCAACGGCCGACATGCGGGCTTTTATATAAAGGTGTAGATCTTTCGCAAAGATGAATGTTTACATCGCGCTTCGCGCTCATTGCTTTCTGAACATCAATTGTCATTAATGGCCCATTAGTTATCATTAATACGCGCTTCGCGCGGAAAAATTGATGTTCAATTAATGTACATTAATGGTCATTGATGTTTAAAACCGCGCGAAGCGCAAAATCTAGACGTGAGACCATTCAAAAATCACCGTTAGCGTCCCACGGTCAGCCCCTCCCACGCATCTGTGCGGAAAGGCGAGGCAGGCAAGCCTGCACCGTTGTAGAGGTTGCAGTCGGGGTTGTCGGCCCAAGCGTAACGCACGGCAAGGGGCATGGGCACGTCTGCCGATGACACCACGATGTCGTTGCCCTCGATGCGTGCATCGGCCCAATGAAACTTATGGTCGACACCGGCAATGGCAAAGCCCGTGAGCTTGCCTCCACCACGCGCCTTCAGTCCTCCATCGGCATGGGCGAAGGTGAGACGAATGGCACCGCCCTCGATCTTGTGGCTCTGATACAACGGACCCGAAGAAGCTATGTTCTCGCCATAAGCCACGCGGCGTGCAACGAGCGACAGACGCTCACCCACGGTCTGCTTGTCGGTGGGATGTATGTCGTCGGCAAGACCCACGTCCACAGCCACGGCAAGACCTGAACCTGCTACGGCCTCTGACGTAAGCAACTGTGCCTCGCGCAGCTCTGCCCACTCCGACTCTGCGGGCTGGTCCTTGCGTTGCATATAGTTGGCAAGCTGCACGATGAGGAAGGGGAACTGTCTGTTCCAGTCGTTGCGCCACGAAGCGATCATCTGCGGCAACAGGTCGCGGTAACGGTAAGCACGCGGGGCGTTGTTCTCACCTTGGTACCAGATGGCTCCTCTCACAGCATAGGGAACGAGCGGACGAATCATCGCGTTGTAAAGGACGGTCGGTATGAAGGGGTTGTCGACGGGGTTTACGGGCACCTTTGCCACAGCGTTGAGGTCAGAAGCCAACTTCATTCGCCACTCGCCTCCCAAGCTCATGCGGTCGCTGCCACACGAAAGGGCCATGTTGTCGGCGTTGCCACGCAGTCCGCCCGCACTGCCAATGTCGAGCACACGCACGGCAATGACAGCCCGTCCTGCCTTCACCATGTCGGCAGGAATGGTGTAGACACGCTTCACAGGACAGGTCTCGGTGTGGCCAACAGCCTGTCCGTTGAAATAAGTGACATCGATATCGTCTATTGTCGACAGCTCAAGCTTCAGCTCTTTGCCTTGCCATGCGGCAGGCACATCAACGGTCTTGCGGTACCACACTACGCCGTCAAAACTGGTGTAGCCCACCTCATCGATCTTCAGCGGCTGCGGCAACAGTTGCCAAACGGTGTCGTCATAGCCCGGGTCTGCCCACAGCACCTTGCCGTCGGCATCGACGCTACCCTCTTTCTTGCCTGTGGCCGTGAACCAGTCGTTCAGCTCTGCAAGATATTTTGTCTCATGCTCAGCCGGCGTGAGCTTGTCGTTCACGATCTCGTCGACCACGGTCTTGAAACCCGGCACCTCGCCGAGAGCCTTGCCGCTCATCCACGACTCTATGTCTGTGCCTCCCCAGCAGGTCATGATAAGTCCGACGGGCACCCCACGACTTGCCGCTAGGTTCTTTCCGAAGAAATAGCCTGTGGCAGAGAATCTCTTGACCGTTTCGGGCGAACATTTCTCCCATGTGTGCTTCTGCTTTGGCAGATCGGCGGTGGGCAACTGGCTCACGGCGTTGTCGATATGCATGAGACGCACGTTGGTGGTTGATGCCGACGACGCGATCTCCTCAGCGTTCATCTTGATGTTCCATCCCTCCATCGGCATCTGCATGTTGCTTTGGCCCGTACACAGCCACACCTCGCCAATCATGACATCGCGCAGCACAACGGGCTTGCCGTCGCTCACGCTCACCTCATAAGGGCCTCCTGCCGACGGTGTGTCCACGTCTATGCGCCAACGGCCCTTGCTGTCGGCCTTGACGGTGTATGTGCGGTTGTTCCATGACGTTGTGACCTTCACGTTCCTGCCCGCCTTTGCCTCGCCCCAGATAGGTGCCTTGGTGTTCTGCTGCAACACCATGTTGTCTGTAAACAGCGGAAACATCTTTATCTTTGCCTGTGTGGCAGACGCTCCGAGAAGGAGCAACGCCGACACAAAGAGTGTTTTTGTTTGCATAATGGTTCTGTTTTTGTCAATAAATTGTCTTGTCGTTGGCAAGCCTTTCTGTGAAGCAGAAGAACATCCATTGCCTCAATGCTGCTCCAAGCTCCACATAAAAAACTTTCTGTCCTTGCAAATTTAAAGAAAATCGTTGAAACATAAAAAACATAAGCTAAAAAAATTATTAATTTTGAACACCTACTTATCGTGTTCTAAAAGCGCATAAAACGCAAATGAAATTTTTATTTTTCATTGTGTGGGAGCACAACACTTTTTCTTTAAAAATAGTTTACTAAAAGTTTGTAAAATTAAAAAAAATGGCTATCTTTGCAATCGTTATCCTGAAAACAATCTTTTTGCCTTAAAGGAAACTAATACCTATTGAAGATTTGAAGCGGTTGCCTGTGAAGGTTATCGCTTTTTTTCATTTTATAGAATAGAACAAAGATTATGGATCAAGAATTAAAGCAACATATCATCAGCTTATCAGAACGTTACGAGACGGCCGACTTCCTGCCTGCCGACCCCAGCTCCTTCATGCACAAGGTCAAGGGCGAAGCCAACCAGGAAGCCATGGCGTTCATTGCCTCATGCTTGAGCTACGGCTCAAGGAAGCAGTTCTTCCCAAAAATTCAATACCTCCTCGACGCGGCACAGGGAGAGGTCGACCGGTGGGTGCGCACAGGCGCTTTCGCAAACGACATCGCCGACACCCCTGTCTGCTATTACCGCCTCTACACCCACCACCACATGCACCAGCTGCTCACGGCTTACAACCGCATGTTGCAGGAGCACGGAAGCATGAAAGAGTATGTGCGGCAGAACGCCGCCACTGGCCTTGAGGCTGTTGAAGCCATCTGCCGTTTCTTCGCTGCCCACGATGCGAGTGTCGTTGTGCCAAAGAACACGGCCTCTGCCTGCAAGCGCGTGTGCATGTTTCTAAGATGGATGGTACGCTCAGGCTCGCCCGTAGACCTCGGACTGTGGGCCGACATCATTGACCGTCGCACCCTCATCATGCCTCTCGACACCCATGTGGTGCAAGAAGCCACACGCCTCGGGCTACTTACAAGCCGCACAGCCTCAATGAGCACAGCTAAGAAGCTCACAGCCGCCATGCTTGAAGTGTTTCCCGACGACCCCTTGCGTGCCGACTTCGCCCTGTTCGGGCTCGGTGTCGACGAGAACAGATGATTAGTATGTTTTTAGTTGTGAAAGAATGCTTTATTCCTCATCATCGCCTTCCTGATCTGATCGGAATTCGAAAACAAGTTCTGATGCTAGGATATTGCATTCTTCGAACATTCCACGAAGTATGTTTATCTTGCTGGCTGTACTATTGTCTGTCCATACATATATTCCTTGTGCAAGTTCGCGTCTCCAGCCATCTTGTGTAGTAGAGAAACCGTATTTTTCGTTTGCACAAAGCCATTCTATGGTTGAACGCTTTTCTATCAGAATATGTCCGCATACTTGGATGAGCATTTCCTTCCATGTATTGACCGTGTATCTAACCCCATGGAGCATATACGCTTGAAGCTTCTTGCCTGTGAACTCATAATCCTCATCGTCAAGTGATGCAGATTCCGCCTCACGGTTCAACGGTTCAAATGATGTTGTAGGCATAGGCCAAAGCCGCAAGAACACATTCTGTAGTTCTTTCTGACGTGCTTTTAGTTCCGTTTCGGTCCATTGTTCACACGATTTCACAGAGTTATTCAACCGGAACGCACTGTCTTTGAACCCCTTCTCCATATCTCTTTTCTCAATAAAGGTAAGATTGCTATATTGAGAATTATATCCAGTGAGGGTAAGGTTTGCCAACGTATGTAGGTATTGCTCATGTATTCTTTCACAATCATCACCCAATGCTGTTTTCCACTTGTCAGACAAGGTTTGTGGCATGATATGCTCAATCGTGATATTTTTCTCGGTCAGTTCCTTCACCACATCATGACGTTCGTTATTATCTTGGTTCTCCATGCGCTCTAGTATAAACATACGAGCATTGACAGGCATCTTATATACTTGGCGTGTCTTGAAATCACTCTTCACTTCCTCATCGGATGGGAATACAGAAGAGCGTCCTTTCTTTAGCAGGACGTATTTCAGCACGTCAATATATGAAGGTGCAGTCTCGTTACTTGCTGTGTTGACGTGATTCAACACATCTCTGTGAAGTGTGGCAAACACCTTATTCAAAGCATTAGACGGGAGATTGCAAATGATTCTGCGTGCCCAGTAGGCTTCAATGACATCAAGAACTTGGTAGATTTCTGTTTCTTCCAATCCTACTTTAGTTGCATAGTCGAAGAATGCCATAAAGAAAGGATAAGCAACAGTAGAATCCAACGTTCTGAGCTGGTTCAACTTTCTATTCAGCTTGGCTGTACCTACTTCTGCATTGTCAACTTGGCTGTAAATCTTGGCGTAGTGATGCATATCTTCCAAGAGCGTAGCTCTGTCAATGTTTGCGGTCTCTGCATACTCTTTGAATATGAAGTAGATCTTATCAATACGACCAATCTTGCCTTGCTTCATGGTTAGGTAGTCACGCACAAAAGATGATGGGTCGTACTTGGTAAATTCTTCTATAGGATTCCAAAAACGGGTATAAAGATTGTCCTGCTCGGCAGGTGCAAGTGACATCAAGAGATAGTTGCGTATCTTGTCTGCTTCGCTTAGGTCAAGACCTGTAGAGTTCAGACTCTCGAATATCAACTGTGGGTCATCATCTTCGTCAAGACGAATGTTGATGACTTCGAGTTTCTTTATTGTCTCAAAGAGTTCGTCGAGGGTTAAACCAGCACGAATTATCTTGTCATAGAAGAAATCATAATTGCGAGTCACGTTCGACTCCTTGATATATTGTTCTTTTGGCTTATACAGTAACGCATCAAATGCCTGCATATCTTTCTTGATGGGCTTAAGTTTCACCTTGCGCTCATCCTCCTGATATTCATCCACAAGATAACGCTTGAAGATTTTCTCAACAAGTATTGCATCAGTAGCCTCTATCAGTCCTTCTTTCTTGGCATTGACCATAGCTATAAGCAGCAACGAAACTGTAGTGATTCGCTGCTGACCATCAATGATAAATCTGTCTTCTGTTCCCGACTGAATGCTTGATACGATACTACCAAAGAAGTGACTCTTACGATCACTATTATGGAGCTTCATCAAGTCTTGAAACAACTGCTCACAGTTTTCCTCCTTCCAGTCGTAGTTGCGCTGATACAGAGGTATGATGAATCGTTTGTCAGATCCATCAAAGAATTTTATTAGGGGTTGTGCATCGCCTTTCATAGTTAGAAAATAGATTTGATGTAACCAATAAGTTCTTTATTGTTGCAATTAGGAATTTCAAGAGACCTACCTCCTTTTAAGCCATATTTACATAGCTCTTTTTCAGAAAGCATTGTGCCTTCATATTCTTCAAGTAGTTCAAGTTTATAAGTAATGTCATTGGGTGGTGTAACGACCCAAAACGATTGGTCTTCACGTTTGCAATTCTCAGCAGTTACCACCATCTTGAATCGTACACAACGCTTATCTGACATAAAAAGATACACTATATCTCCAATAGAAAAACGTGCTCTTCCCATTCTCCAATTGATATACCCAAGACAATGGATTGCCTCTGTATGTCTGCACCTTTTTCTGTTGGCAAAGGCAAGCCAAGTGCGATTATTCAACATAATTTTCATTTTAAGTCAAAAAACATCTAATTCCTTCCAATTCTTTGCCTTCTCCGTTAGACGGTACATCTGTTTTGGATGATTTGGATGTTCTGGATATTTCCGTTCAATACTGCCATCTGCCAGTGCAGGAGCGATATAACTATCATGCATTGTTTTACGTCTAACAATTCCACATAGTTTCATCATCTCAGCAACATCAAGGTAATCATCGTTCATTACTGCCAATAATTTTTCTACTTGGGCGGTACTTGGGCGGTACTTGGGCGGTACTTGGGCGGTACTTAGGCGGTCAAGCTCCTTTTCCATTGTCCATTCAGCCATTAAAGTTGCCTTCAAAATGAATGCGTCAATGTGGAATGATGGAATGGCGCAACCTTTTGTTTCCAACTCATTACAGATACGATCAATACCCTCGCCAAACTCCTTGACATACTTGTATGCTTTGAGGAATTGGGCTATCTTGGGATTTCGTGAGAAATGAGTGTGACGGATGTTGTCTGGGCGCACCAATCCTGGCAAATCTCCAGGTGTTTCGAAGACTATACGGTCGTCGAACATCTTTATCTGAATCTCTGTTCCCTTGATGTTATATGCTCTGTGGCAGCAACTATTCACCACCATTTCTTGTATAGCATATTTTGAGTAGTTGCGGTTGGTAATAAATCGACCGTCTTCTCCAAGGAATGAGTGCTCACGAACCTGCGTTTCCAGATAATCAATCGTACGGCGTACCTGCTGAAGGATGGTTCCTTCGAATGTCACGTCCTTAATAACATTCATCTCTGTACCGACTTTTTCATCAGTACCCTCATAGCGGATGAAGCGAGTGCGGGCACGTGGGAAGAAATGCTGAGGATTCTTTCCGAAAAGAAGAATGCAAGCGGTACTAACCTTCTGCTGACCATCTTTCTCAGTAACAAAGTCGTTGTTCTCTCTAAGATACTCCATGCCAGACTTTCCATAGCCAATGACATTCGTATAGTCACCCACAAGATTCATGTCAACATCATCGATTGTGGCACCATAAACATCTTTGTCTTCGTAGTAGCGTTCGCCCTTGTCGTAGAGAAGTTGCATACGCTCGTCAAAGTTGAGTTTCTTGCTTTTGTCGCCTATACGCATGAAACATTCGTCTGCCTGGTTGGTGTGAAGTTGAACGCTTGCAGGAATACGCATAAGCAAGATGCGGTTCTCCCGACCTTCACAATCAGAACATGGCAAATATTCACACCTGACCCTAACAGACGGATTACAGAAGTCGAAAGGAACTCGAAGCAACTCATTCAGCCGTTCTTCGTTTCCATCAACCCCTTCTATTCTGCGGGTCTTGTCAGAAACACCAATGGCAAGCACACCACCATCGGCATTAGCCATTGCCACAATGGGTATCGCTAACGCTTTGGGGTCTATCTGAATGCTCTTGCAATCGAACGTTTGACTTTCTTTGCGAGCCAGTATTTCTTCTATTGTCATATCCTATTTATTATGTATGCAAAGTTAGCGATTTTCAACTATGCCTGCAAGCGAAAACCAATGTTTATGAATATCATTGCAACGAATTAGGTTAATTCACAACTAACTATTGTGATGAGGCTTATTTTTACGTTATATCTAATTTTCTGAAAAACAAACTTAAATTTAATACTGAAAAATCATATATTCCGTCTTTTCTTTGTATTTTTGCAAAAGAATTACGAATTTAGGCACGAAAGATATGATATTACAATTTAAAGTAAAGAACTTCCTTTCTATAAGAGAAGAGCAGACGCTGGATTTTACGGCTTCTGCCGACAAAACGTATGAAGACTACGCTGTTGTTAAAATAAAAGGTGTTCGCATTTCCAAATTGGGCGTTGTTTACGGACCAAACGCATCTGGCAAGAGCAACATCCTCAAAGCTTTGGCTTGGTTCATTTTTTATTTGGTTGCAAGTCGTTCCAAGAAACCTGGTACAGGCACAGGACTGACACCATTCATGATGGATGAGGATAGCCGAAACCGAAACTCATCATTTGAATTGATTTTCTATATTGGTGATGTCAGATATGAATATTCCGTTATCTTGAACAACCAAAAGATTTATAAGGAAGAACTGTACTTCTATCCCAACAACCGCCGTGCACTCTTTTATGAGCGTACTTGGAATGAGGACAAGAGCAACTCTTCAATTTCTTTCGGCCCATTGCTGAAGTTATCTGCAACACAGAAACTGTTCATAGAATCAAATTGCATTTCCAATGCTACGGTACTCACGACCTATAAGAATGCAAACGTTGAAAAGAATGTTGAACTTGACAAGGTTTTCAATTATTTTGAAAGCGAGTTCATGCCTCTGCTCAGCAAAAATGATAATCTTGGACAGTTGGCTAACGATGTGGTAAGATTGGATGCTGACAGCAAGAAGTTTATCTGCGAGATGCTTGAAAAGGCTGATTTCAACATTTCCGACATATACATCAAGGAAGAAAAAGGTGAGGTTTCTGAGGAAGCTATGGAGAAGTTCAGAAAGATTGCCAAAATCTTACATATCTCGGAACCACAGAACAAGAGCATATCTACAGAAGAACTGTTCTTCACCCACAAGACTCCTTTCTATACGGGAAGTCTTTCTAACATGGTGGAATCGGAAGGTACCAACCGTATGTACGGTTTGTCGGCATTGCTTTTCACTTTAATAAGAAACAATCAGATATTGCTGTGTGACGAGTTGGAAAACTCGCTGCATTACGACTTGTTCACCCATATTATCAAGACATTCCTTGTCAACTCGGATAGAGCACAATTGATATTCTCTACCCATAGTCTTATGCTCCTTGACGAGGATTTCATCCGCAGGGATATGGTGTATTTTGCCAGCAAGAACGAATCGGGAGCGACAGAGATTTATCGTGCCAAGGATTTCGGTCTTCATAAGGAAGTGTCCATCCTCAATGCTTACAGAGCAGGTAAGTTGGGAGCAAAGCCTCAGTTGGGCAGTATATTTATTGACGAATAAGAAAGGGAGTTTGCAGAAATCAGATTACTATTGGCAGAAAAACTACGTACCAATGTTGCCATTCAACCAAATATCGCAAGTCATAAGTCTTTAGCTATCATGCATAACGAAAATATGATTTGCACAATGAAGTATTCGGGTACAATACTCAAATGTATTTTTATGAATGGACAAACTTTTGACGTTGATGATACTAAACCATTGGATATAGAAGATTCAATAATAGGATATGTTGCAGAAATCATAAAATAACTACATACACAATAAGGTGTTGGACTTTCTTTTTAATCAGAAGTCTTACACCTTATCTTACACCATTCAATACACACATTCACTAAACCTCAATACACGCAAATAAAATGACCTAAATATTTAGCTCTATCTTCAAAAACAGCACATTTATGGCAATATACCACATAGACACCATTATATTGTCCATTGTTTCTGCTGTAAAACATTCGGCATTTTTGTTAAGGATGTGAAACGGGGTGTTTGGGGGCAATGTAAAAAAGTAACAATAAATTTGTTTCTTTCTGTTAGGTTTAACAGAAATTTTCATTAACTTTGCACTTATGAGAATAGACATTATAACCGTATTGCCTGAGATGCTCGAAGGCTTCGTGAACGAATCGATATTGGCAAGGGCACAAAAGAAAGGACTTGCCGAGATACATCTGCACAACCTGCGCGATTACACCAAAGACAAGTGGCGCCGTGTTGACGACTATCCCTATGGCGGATTTGCCGGAATGGTGATGCAATGTGAGCCCATTGACCGTTGCATCTCGGCCCTGAAGGCTGAGCGCCACTATGACGAGGTGATCTTCACATCGCCCGACGGCGAGAAGTTTGACCAGCATGTGGCCAACGACCTGTCGATGAAAGGCAACATCATCATCCTCTGTGGCCATTATAAGGGAATAGACCAGCGTGTGCGCGACCACCTCATCACCCGCGAGATATCCATCGGCGACTATGTGCTGACGGGCGGCGAGCTGGCAGCTGCTGTCATGGCCGACGCTATCGTGCGCATTGTGCCCGGCGTCATCGGCGATGAGCAGAGCGCCCTGAGCGACTGCTTCCAGGACGACATGCTCTCTGCACCCATCTACACCCGTCCTGCCGACTATAAAGGCTGGAAGGTTCCCGACATTCTGCTTAGCGGCAACGAGGCAAAAATAAAGAACTGGGAGATGGAACAGGCCATGGAACGCACCAAACGCCTGAGACCGGACCTTTTGAAATGAATGCTGAACGGGCGAACTGACACGAGCAAAGCTTATTAAGGAAGCCTAACAGAGCGTCTTTATAAAGCCTAACGAGCGAGCAGAAGGCCATCAGAGCAGAAGAGTTTTTTGTATAAGCAACAAATTGTTGGGAAAAAGAAGATAACTAAAAATTAAATAATTATGAACAAAAACATTGCAACCACCCCATCACTCAGCTTCAAGGAGGCTCTGTGCAAAGCATGGTCTAACCTTACCAACCTCAAAGGACGTAGCCGCCGCTCTGAGTTTTGGTGGTTCATGCTCGTCTTCTACATCGCCTTACAGATCGTGTCAGGAATTCTTAGCCTGTTTCTCCCCGAACTCGCATCAACCGTCGTCCAGAGCATTCTCATGGGCTTCGCCTTTGCCGTGACCGTGAGACGTCTGCAAGACGGCGGCCACAGCATGTTGTGGGTAGCCATAAGTTGGGTGGCAAACCTTGCGCTTAACGTCAGCCTCTTCGCGTCTGACGAATGGACCACATTCCAGGCCACAGCAAACCCTGAAGACCTGATTGCTGTGATCACGTTGCCTCAGGTGGCCCTCTTGGGCATCGTCACAACCATCACAGGCCTTGTCACCATTGTCTTCTGCTGCATGGATGGCACCCCCGGCCCCAACAAGTATGGCGAATCGCCAAAATATGCCGTAAAGCAGGACTCTGCTTCTGAAGCCACCCAGACCATCTAAGGTTTGCAGAACCATCTTTGGTCTGAATGACCATCTAAGGTTTGAATGACCATCTAAGCAAGGCTCTCGCCGTGGGCTTTAAGCGCTATTAAGCGAAAAATATTGTAAACCGTTACTTGCTTGCGTTTCTCACTTGCATCGGGTTTAAAGACAATAGAGACAATAGGGACAATCTGTAATTTGAAATTTTTGTTTGATTTTTCAAAATCCCAAATCGCCGATATTATCACTATAGACGAGGGTATGCCTTCTGAGGTTGCCCTCGTCTATTTTTTTTTTGGGGGGGGGAAATTTTTTATTGTCTTATGCAAAGACACAAAAAATACATAACAATGGCAATCAAGCCGTTAGGTTTGTTTCGACTAATTTGCGACCATACCTAAAGTAGCTGACATTCTCAAGAAAAGCAAATGCCTTTCTCTAATCCATAATCGCCAATCCCCCATTTTGAAGATTGGCTAAAAGGTTTGCTGTACCAAGTGGTAGATTAGCATATTCCATATGCATATAAACAAGAAGTCCCACCGTGGTACGCATCGTTGAGAGGCGTGGTGGGATTTGTTGCGGCAAAAAAACTCTTTTTTATCGGGAACTCCAAATATTTTCTTCAAAATCAGCTTGCCAATCATGGATTTTAACGTAGAAAGTTCTAATTTCCATGATTTTTTGCAACTTCTTGATATTCAATAGAAGTCCTATTTAGAGCGAGTTATAAAGAATTAACATTATGCGTCCTGGCAACCAAAGCTTGAGATTCTTCTGTTACCTGATAGTTTTGCAGAATCGCCAGCGACGCTGTAGAAAGGCTTCGCTGGCGATTTCTCAGTATATAATCTTACTCAATCATATTCTTGAGTATCCATTTCCTGAAGAATGGGTC
>UQTI01000017.1 GCA_900543975.1 uncultured Prevotella sp.
TAATTGCGCCTTGTTAAGCACAATTATAGAAACTTCTGACGTGACGGGCGGTGGACCGGAACTGTTTCTTTACCAGTCGGGCTATCTCACGATTAAGGGTTACATGAACGGAACTTACCTTCTTGGCATTCCTAACTTCGAGGTCAAACAAGCATTAAGCGAAATAGTGTTGCCTACGCTTGCCATGCGCAAGAGTAATGACATTCAATCGACACAAGCTTTTCTTAATCTTCATCTCAGCGTGGGCAATCTGCCCGAAGCCATGAAGTGCCTGAAGGCACTCGTTGCGGATGTGCCATACAGCAACAAGAAACTTGCCTGTATGGATATGGAAGAGCGATACCGTCTGATATTGAGCACGATATTCAATGCCATCGGTTGCCGGGTTGAAGTAGAGAAGATGATAGCTACGGGCAGGATTGACATGGTGGTGGAAACAACAAACTTTATCTATGTCTTAGAACTGAAATTAACCAGTAACGGCGGCATTGATGCTGCCACAGAGCAAATGAAAGCCAAACAATATGCCGAGCCTTTCAAGGCAGACAAACGTAGAACCATTGCTCTTGCAATAGAGCTGGATGATAAGGGAAAAGGATTGGTGGATTGGAAGGAAGTGTGAAATTGGGTAGGTTGCTTCTTTGCTTCTCGCTTGTTGTTCTTCTTTCCCGCTTTTCCTTCTCGTTCTTTTCCTCAATCCTTGTTTTGTGGGCTTCTCGTCGTCAGGCATAAAAAAACAGGGAGCATGCAATGGTTAATGTTGCCGCTCCCTGTTGGTGTTATGTTAAGCACAAAGTGGTGAGATGTTAAGCATCCATGTTAAGATGATAGGCACCTCGGCTTTGATGTTAAGCACCCTGTGCTTGCGTTTCTTTAGAAAATTGTTATGCGAAGCATGAAGGTCTTCGCAAAGCGGTGATTGTTATCAGCCACCCCAATTCTCGGTATTGTCGAACCATTCGTCGTTTTGGTTCTCTTTTACGTCAAACTTATCTACATGCTCATCATTGTTATGCACGCTACCTGTGTCAATGCCGTTGCACAGCTCCTCCGTCATGAGGATGTGTATCATGGGAGCAACATATTTTTCCCTTTTCATAAAATTCATTTCTTATTATCAGTTTTTTCTTATTGGCCATTTTCTGTTGACCATGCTTTCTTGGCTCCTTTCTATAGCCAATCGTCAAGGCTTCCTTCAAGGCATCTTTCTTTAGAGCCTTCGGAGCCTCTTTGTTTCTTACTTTCTTACCTTCTTTCCGTTCACGATGTAAATGCCTTGTGGCAGGTTGTCGAGCGATGAACCGTCGCTAAGACGCTGACCGTAGATGTTGTAAACACCGCTGAGGTTCTTTGCGTTAGAGCTGTTGGGGTCGGTGGTTATGTCGTCAATGCCCGTCACGCCATCCTTTATGTCGTCGATGAACAGGCTCACATCCTTGGCAGGAGCTGTTGTGAGAGCTGTCTTGTCGGTGGCGTTGCTAAGCTCAAACCAGCAACGGAAGGCCTTGAGACCATACTGCTTCGTGGCGGGCACCTTATACATCGTTCCGTCTTTCATGAAGTAGTCGCCAGCGAGGTTGTCGCGATTCTCACCGTTGTCGGTGTAGAACCATCCCTTCTTGTTGCTGTCCACATAATAGGTCTTTGCCATGGTGCCTTTGCACACCATCGTGCTTGCCGAAGTTGTTGTCTTTGACACCCAGTGGTTGTCGAGGTTTGTTTTCAGAGCCTCGCGGTTGAGGGTTACGCCATCTATGGTGTAGTGGTCGGCGTTTACCTCTACAATTCCTGATGTGTGGCGTGTCTCGTCATCCTCTGCATTGGTCTCGCCCACGCCGCTTGCCAGCCAATACTGGTTGGGAGTCTTCTTCAGACGCGGTGTGGTGTAAGCCTCTGTTGCAGCATCAGCTTCCTTGGTGGGCTTAATTATATAAGGTGTGAACGCCTTGAGCATAACATCGTTGTCGTTTGTGCAGTTGACGGTCTGGAAGCGCACGCTTGTAGCTGTCAGCCCATCAAGCTCTGCCAGTAGCACATCGTCGCCGAA
This sequence comes from uncultured Prevotella sp., assembly GCA_900543975.1. Taxonomy (GTDB): domain Bacteria; phylum Bacteroidota; class Bacteroidia; order Bacteroidales; family Bacteroidaceae; genus Prevotella. Next base: position 2,048 of record UQTI01000017.1, read on the forward strand.
GGCGCTCTTCATCTGTCCGTAGGTCAGGCTCACGGGCAGGGTGAGGGTGTTCCACTTGTTCAATGTGAACGAGCGGTTCAGGTGCAACTTCACGTTCTCGTAAGCGTCTGTGGTCTCTGTAAGATAATTCAGATCGGGGTTCTCCTCATCGAGCACAAGCTCTGGCTTCTTGGCTTCCTCTTCATAATATAACAGGCGGAAATTGTCGAAGGCTGTCCACTCGCCAGCAGAAGCGTCTGTATCCTTTCCATCTATTTCAATACCAATCAGTAACGCGGTACTTCTAGGCAACCCTACTTCCTCAAGCACATCAAGAAATTCTTTTGTAATATGAATTTTTACTTCGTTGGGATATTCTCCTTTATAAAAAGCCTCTCCCGCCTCTTTCATATTTGTAGGACCGTCTGTTTTTACTAATGTTTTTAATGGAACTGCAACCGCTGGGAAGTCATCTGTAATTCCCTGTGATGTATAGAATTCTTTTATAAATAGTTTCGCTAATCCTCCAGTGTTACTGAATCCATTGCAACGGACAATATACCAGCCTGGTTGGCTAATAGCAACCTGTTGTTGTAAACCTATACCATGTCTTTCTTTAATAACAGCACAGAAATATTTGCCATTATCAAAAATATACTGTTTGTCGTCTTTTTTTGTTCCTTTATAATAGCTCTCAGTTACTTTCTTGTAGCAATCGTCTATGCCTAAATAGATGTCATCACTGTGTCCGTTTATAGTTTTCCAACTTCCATAATTTGAAACGTTGTAGCTGAAATTTGGCGTGTCATACCAGAAAGTGGCATCTATGGGGTTTGCGCTGTCAGAGGGCGAGTCTTTATATAATGACAGATATTCTTTCAATGTCACAAGTTTCCATACCTGATAATCTGCATTGTCGGCTGTTTCGGCTTTAGCCTGACACTTGTTTTCGTTGGGATCATTAGGCACAGCTGTAAGGTAACGGTTTCCATAAGTCTTTATTTTGTAAACCTTATTAGAAGCCGAAAAGCCTGCTGCCTTTTCAAAAGTCCAGCCAAATTGACGTGAAGCATCTTCGGGTTGTTCGTCGGTATAGACACCTGGCCTAAGCGGATCATTGTCTACATACTGCACATAGCTGTCTTTATTGTCCAAGTCTTCAGGTTCTGTAGGAATTCCTTTCTTCATGTTACGGCGAGTGCGTATGTTGTATGTGCCAGATGTTTTAGAATTATTGTAAATCCAAAGATAGAGACCATAGTCGCTTAGTGTGGCATGTCTGCTATATGTGCCGCCAATATTAAAAAACTGCTGTGTGCCCACGTTCAAAAGCATGAACGTCATTTCTTCTCCTTCTTCGTTGTTGGGGGTTATACGATGTGTGTTGTCCACGTTGATGATGCTTGCAGGGTCAGCACCTACCAATCGAGTGACATCAAGCTGCGCCTTCTTCTCCTGTGCTGTTGCGCACAGGCTCAGGCAAAAAATCATTAATAGCGATATGAGACGGACATAATCATTCCATCCCATGCTTAATCTTTTGGGAAAAACAATCTTGTTCATTTTTTATTATTATCTTTCTTAATTGTTATTATTTTTTCAAGTTCTGTTGTTTCGTCAACAATTTGAAAAGTTGTTTGCAGATTTTGTTGCTTTATGGTTTCTTGCAGAAGAAAAAATGGTATCTGCGCAAAGCATTCAACTTGTTTGATGCTCTGCGTAACGTTGTCATTGTCTTGTTCTATGAATCAAAAAAAAACTTTAGAAATTTTTTCGCAATCGTGGATATTTTCTGCGCAATTGTGGATGCTTTTTCGCGCAATCGTAGATGCTTCTGGAGCAATTGTGGATGTTCTTTTGCGCTAATTATTATTTTTCTGTAGTTTTGTTTGATTTGCAGTTGCTATAAAAACATAAGCATTTCTTTTCCTGAATACTCTGCTTCCGATGTGGGTGAATCGTTGCAGCATTTTTCAAGGCGCAAAGATATGCATAAAAGTTGAATTATTCAAAAAAAAGGCTTCCGGGGGGGTGAAATTTAACAAGATTTTTACCTTTTTTTCCAAAATTGCGGGCTTTGAGCATAAACAAAAAGAGGACGAACAGGAGCCTATTTGTGTCGTTTTGCTCTTGTTCGTCTTCTTTATGAGGTGGGCTTGCGTCACCGCTTATGGCGTGTGCGCTTGCCGCAGATTATGGACGTTCGGCTCACTTCGCAACCTTCTTTCCGCCAACGATATAGAGACCCTTGGGCAGGGCGCTGATGCTGGTGCCGGCATAGCGGCCGTCGATGGTGAAGATGCGGTTGTCGGTCTTGGTCGAGGTGTTGTCGGTGACGCTGCTTATGCCCGTTGCGCTGGCAGCCTTCACGCACACCTCGTCAAGGAACAGGCGCTTTATGCCCACGAAGCGGAGCGTGCCGTAGCCTTTGCCTGTGAAGCGCACCTTGATGTCGGTCCACTGGCTGGCAGCAACAGCCTCGGTGGCGATGAGGTCGTTGTTATAATAGATCTGAAGGTTGCCGCCCTCGTTCTTCCATGCTCCAGCCTTGAAGGTTAGCTCGGCGTCGCCTGTGATGCCGAAGAGGGGAGAGGTAACGTTGGCTGCACTCTTGCTTGAGCCGAAGCGGGCACACTGGTAGCCGCTGAACGCCTTGCCGTTGGCATCGCTCCAGTTCTCAACGTCGGGTTTGAGCTCCATGGAGGTTCTTATGTTTGACCACACGTTGTCGTTGCCGCCTTGGTCGTCACACTGGTCGAAGGTCTCGTAGAGCACGGCGTCGCCGGGTTTTACGGGAGGCGTGTCGGGGCCAACGCTGCTGTTCTCCAGCTTAAACTTGAACGACATCGTGCCGTCGCTGTTCTGCGTTATGTTGGTGAGCGCCTTGCCCATGAGTTTGGTGCCGTCGTTGTTGCGGTTGAACACGCTGTTCTTGGGCGTTGACGATTTTGACAGACTGTTGTTCTTGTTGTAGGGATAAGCGTCGTGGCCGGCATTGAGGAACATCTTGTCCGGATAGTTGTGGTCGCTATAATAAGAGTTGTCGGCGGCAATGATGCTCCAGCGCTGGTGCGTCTTGTCGTTGTTCACCGCGTTCTGGTACCATGCCGTCTTGTCATAGTCGACATGTGTCACGAGCATGCCCTTGCCCGGGAGCTTTGCATCCCATTTCACGGGCTGGCGGTTGTCGATGAAATAGAACTCGTTCGAGTTGGCGTCGTTATATATAATGTAAGTCTCGCCGTTGTCCTCGCTCGACCTCCAGTTCTTTATCTCTGTGTCCTCGGTGAGCACTACGGGGGTCTTCCATCCTGCGATCCATTTCATCAGACCCGAGTAGCCGGCGGGGCAGTAGGAGTCGCCGTTTGTGTTGCCGCCGTCCATGAGGTCCCACCACACGCCCATGGCGTAGCCGTCGCCAGTGTTGGTGTCGTAGAGGTCGGGGTAGCCCAGACAGTGGGAGAACTCGTGGCAGATGGTGCCTATGCCGTCGTCGGTGGGCTGCTCGTCGGCGTCAAGGCTCAGCTCGTTGCTGCAGGCGTAGGTGTCGACAACGGTGCCGTTCATGTTGAGGCTCTTGCCATAGTCGCTTTTCTTGAGATAATACATGTGGGGCCACACGGTCTCGGCCTCGCCATAGTCGGCCTCGCCGTAGCCGGCATATAACACGAACACCTGGTCGGCCTCGCCGTCGCCGTCCCAGTCATACTGTTTCCAGTCGACCTGGTCCTTGACAGCCAGGCAAGCCTCGGCAACCATCTGGCCGGCGTGCTTGTCCTCGTTCCCACGGTCGTTCTCGCCATAGTAGGTGCTGTTCTGGCTGAGCGTCACAGGGCCCACCACGTCGAAGGAGAGGTCAAACTGTCCGTTGCTCTGGTCGTGGAAGAAGTCGTGTACGCTGCCCACAAACTTGCCCTCGGTATAGTTTTCCTGGTTTGCCAGCTTGTTGTAGAAGGCTTGTGTGTGGCCGTCCGCAAACGGCTGGTCCGGAAACTGTGCGAGGATGATGAGGCCCTTCTTCTTGCCGTAGAAGCCGTCGGTGAGCTCGGGGAAGGTGTGGGTTGTCGCGGTGCTTGTCTTCCTGACGGCTCCCATGCGCTTGCTCATGCGCTTTGCGAACGCCTTGCCGCGGCGTGCTGCCAGGGGTGCTCGGCGCTTCTCGGCGTTGGCGCTCAGCTTGCTCATGTCGGCAAGGGTGTAGGTGCCGTTGCCGTCGGCCACATAGCAGGTGCCGTCGTCAGCACGGAAGAAATGGAGGTGCTCGTCGCCGCAGAGCTGTGCGCGTACCTCTGTGCCGTTTGCCAGGCGCAGGGTGCGGTAGATGCCTCGCTTTGCAGGCACAGCCATCATGGTGGCTGCAAAGAGGGTGAGGCAAAGAGAGAGTAGAAGTTTTCTCATACTTTTCTTGAAAATGTTGTTTTTTTTGTGAATGTTATTTTTATTCGTTTCTTATACGTTCATTTAGAAGTTTCTTATACGTTCCTTTAGACGTTAAAAACCGAGAAATGTCAAACGGTTATGCTTACAAAATTTTTTTAAGTAGGTGTTCAAAATTAATTTAAATGATTTTATGCCCTATTTTGGCCCGTATGTTCAGCTCCGAAGAGGGAGTGTAGCGGGCTACACGACCGATGAGAGCTGGGCATACGGGCTAAAAGAGGGCGTAAAGGCATTTGAAAGCATTACCTTTTTATAAAATTCATATATGCGATTAATTTTGAATACCTACTTAAGGAAACAGAAAAAGCGCAAAGGTCGTTTGCCGATCCCTTGCGCTTTCTGTCTTGTCGTTACGCTCTCCCTTCAGGGTTGCAGAGGTGAAGAACCGTTAAGGGGAGAGGAGCTTTCTTAGATATTGGCGAGGGCCACGAGCTTGTCGACGGCGGCTGACAGACCGTCAGCATCCTTGCCGCCCGCTGTGGCGAAGTGGGGCTGTCCGCCGCCACCGCCCTTGATGAGCTTGGCAGCCTCGCGAACCATCTGTCCGGCGTTGAGCTGGTGGTCTTTCACCATGTCGTCGCTGAGCATGACGGTGAGCATGGGCTTGTCGGCGTCAACGCTGCCGATGACACACAGAAGGTTCTCCTTGACCTGCTCGCGTATGCCGAAGGCAAGGTCCTTGACCGATGCTGCGGGCATGGGCAGGATGGCGCTCACGACGGTCACACCGTTCTTTACCACCGCCTTCTGGAGCAGAGTGTCCTTGGTGCGCTTCACGGCTTCAGCCTGCATGCGCTCGATCTCCTTGCGCATGGTGTCGTGCTCGTCGATATATTTTGCTATCACCGTCTTCAGGTCCTTGGCGTTGTTGAAGAGGGCGCGTATGGCGCGTAGGCTGTCCTCAAGGTTGTAGAGAAGGTTCTCACACTCCTTGCCCGTCTTAGCCTCGATACGTCTGATGCCGGCTGCCACGCTGCTCTCGCTGATGATCTTGAACATGCCGATGCGGCCTGTCGACTGGGCATGGATGCCGCCGCAGAACTCGCAGCTCGGACCGAAACGCACCACGCGCACGGTGTCGCCATATTTCTCACCGAAGAGAGCCACGGCGCCAAGCTCCTTGGCTTCCTCCATGGGCATGTTGCGGTGCTCGTCGAGAGCATAGTCGGCGCGGATCATGCTGTTCACGATCTGCTCCACCTGACGCAGCTCCTCGTCGGTGACCTTCTGGAAATGGGAGAAGTCGAAGCGCAAGGTGTCGGCAGACACATAAGAGCCCTTCTGCTCCACATGGTCGCCGAGGACCTGCTTCAGGGCATAGTCGACAAGGTGGGTGGCGGTGTGGTTGGCAGCGCTGGCATCGCGCTTGTCGGTGTCTACGCACGCCATGAAGTCGGCATCGACGTTCTTTGGCAGCTCCTTCACGATGTGTATGCTCTGGTTGTTCTCGCGCTTGGTGTCGGTCACGGTCACGGTCTCGTCCTCGCTCACGAGCACGCCCTGGTCGCCTACCTGTCCGCCCATCTCACCGTAGAACGGTGTGTTGTCGAGCACCAGCTCGTAGAACGAGCTCTTCTTCTGTGTCACCTTGCGGTAGCGCAGGATGTGACATTCGTACTCGGTGTAGTCGTAGCCCACAAACTGCTGCTCGCCCTCGCGCAGGATTACCCAGTCGCTGTTCTCAACGGCAGCGGCGTTGCGTGCGCGCTCCTTCTGCTTCTGCATCTCGGCGTCAAACTGCTCCTCGTCGACGGTGTAGCCGTTTTCGCGGCAGATCAGCTCGGTGAGGTCGAGGGGAAAGCCGTAGGTGTCGAACATGCGGAAGGCCTGAGCACCGTCGAGCACGGTCTGGCCGTGGGCTTTCAGCTCGTCCATGGCGCCGTTGAGCAGGTTGATGCCTTTATCCAGGGTGCGGAGGAACGAGTCTTCCTCTTCTTTCATGACGCGTGTGATGAGCTGCTCCTGAGCGGTGAGCTCGGGGAAGGCGTGGCCCATCTCCTGCACGAGCACAGGCACGAGCTTATACATGAACGACTCTTTCTGGCCGAGGAAGGTGTAGGCGTAGCGCACGGCGCGGCGCAAGATGCGGCGGATCACATAGCCTGCCTTGGCGTTGCTGGGCAGCTGGCCGTCGGCAATGGAGAAGGCAACGGCACGCAGGTGGTCGGCACACACGCGCATGGCCACGTCGGTGTCTTCGCTGTCGCCATATTTCTTGCCTGTGATGTTTTCCTCTTCCTTGATGATGGGCTGGAAGATGTCGGTGTCATAGTTGGAATGTTTGTCCTGCAGGGCGCGGACCAGGCGCTCGAAGCCCATGCCGGTATCGATGACGTGCATGGGCAGGGAAACGAGCGAGCCGTCGGCCTTGCGCTCATACTGCATGAACACGATGTTCCAGATCTCGATGACCTGTGGATCGTCCTTGTTGACAAGCTCACGTCCGGGAACCTTGGCCTTCTCCTCGGGTGTGCGCGAGTCGAGGTGTATCTCTGAGCAGGGACCGCAGGGACCTGTGTCGCCCATCTCCCAGAAGTTATCGTGCTTGTTGCCGTTGATGATGTGGTCGGCAGGCACATGCTTGGCCCAGAAAGAGGCGGCCTCGTCGTCGCGGCTCAGACCTTCTTCCTCTGAACCCTCAAACACCGTCACATAGAGGTCGGCGGGGTTGAGCTTCAGCACGTCGACAAGATACTCCCATGCATAGTCGATGGCGCCCTCCTTGAAGTAGTCGCCAAAGCTCCAGTTGCCGAGCATCTCGAACATGGTGTGGTGGTAGGTGTCGTGGCCCACTTCCTCAAGGTCGTTGTGCTTGCCGCTCACGCGCAGACATTTCTGCGTGTCGGCACGACGGCGCGGCTCGGGGTCGCGTGTTCCGAGGATAATGTCTTTCCACTGATTCATTCCGGCATTTGTGAACATCAACGTAGGGTCGTCCTTGATAACCATTGGGGCGGACGGTACGATGACGTGTCCTTTCGACTCAAAAAACTTTTTGAAAGAGTCACGGATTTCGTTTGCTGTCATCATCTTTATTATGCGTATTTAAAAATTTTATCCAATCAGAATATCTTTTCTTCCTAAAAGTTTTGCAAAGGTACGTCCTTTTGAGTATTTTTGCAAATAAATTAATGTTTGTTTTTCAAAAACAGCTAATTATGGCACTTAACACGAACAAAAATCTCAAGACATATTATTCTATTGACGAGGTGGCGAACATGTTTGAGCTGAACAAGAGCACGTTGCGCTACTGGCAGAAGGAGTTTCCGCAGCTGAAGCCCAAGACGGGCGACAACGGCGTGCGCATGTACACCGAAAAGGACATCGAGACGCTAAAGGTTATCTTTAATCTTGTGAAGGTGCGGGGCTTCAAGCTCGCCGCCGCACGCAAGATGTTGCAGGCTAACCGCGAGGGAGCGGACAAAAACTCGGAGGTGCTCGAACGCCTTATTCAGGTGCGCGACGAGCTGAAGGCCCTCAAGGCAAAGGTCGACTCTTTGGTTTGAGATTGTTGCTTATGACATAAATGCAAATCTTGAACAACGTTTTTACATTGCGCTTCGCGCTCGTCTTTTTAAACATTCTTGCGCTCCGTAGGTGCTCAGGCGCTTCGCGCGGAAATCTTGAACAACGTTTTTACATTGCGCTTCGCGCTCGTCTTTTTTAAACATTAATGGCCATTAATTGAACATTAATGAACATTAATAATTTCCGCGCGAAGCGCGTATTTATGATAATTAATGGGTCATTAATGAAAATTAATGTTTAAAAACCACGAGCGCGAAGCGCGATGTAATTGTTGACCTTTTCGCACGTTCAGCGTTTTTACTGCTCAGGATATTGCTGGTAAATTTTCATTCCGAACAAAGGGGTGAGGGCATAGATGGCATCCATGATGTCGGCAAGCTGATGCTCATATTCAACCCATGTCTTTTCTTTCAGGAAAAAATAGAACTCGATGGGCAGGCCCGCGTTGGTGGCCTCCAGCTGCCGGACCATGAGCGTCATGTCCTGGTTGACGTAGGACAGCGTGCGCAGATATTTCTCCATGTAACGGCGGAACAGACTGATGTTTATCGCTGGACTTGCGTCAAGCTCCTTGGCCGTGAAAAACTTGTTGTCGAGGAGCTGCTGGCGAAGCGCGGCGTCGAGGGGGCGTATGCTGTGGAAATCGAAAAACACCATGCGCTTAACCCGTCGGCCACCGCTCTGCTGCATGCCCTTCCAGTTTTGGAACGACTCTTGCACGAGCGTCGTCGGCGACACGGTGACGAAGGTGTTGTCGAAGTTGCGCACCTTGACCGTGGTGAGCGACATCTCCTCAACCACACCGTTCACGCCAGCCTTGTCGAAGGTTATCCAGTCGCCCTTGTGAAGCATGTTGTTGCTCGTCAGGCGCACGCCAGCCACAAGGCCGGTGATGGTGTCCTTGAACACAAGCATCATGACGGCAGAGGTGGCACCCAGTCCGGCTAACAGGCTCAGCGGGCTGCGGTTGATGATGATGCCTATGGCCACGACGGTGCTTATGAACACCACGACAATCTTGAGCACACCACACAGCGAATGAAAATATTGCTGTGCCGAGGAGCGCTTGGCGCTGGTGTCGAGCTTCTTGAAGGCGTCGATGAAGGCAAGGACCAGACGGGCCGTCATGACGGTTATGTAGATGGCGGTGAGGCGGGCGAGAAACTCTTCAACGAAACGGTACTGGTAGAAGACGAGCGGCAGGAGAAGCCACACCACGATTGCGGGCACGATGTGGCACGCCGACAGGAGCACCGTGCGGTTGAACACGATGTCGTCCCACTTGGCACTGGTGTGACTCGTCAACTTCATGACCAGCGGCAGCAGCACCTTGCGGCACAACGCCTCGGCAAGGATGGCTATGAGCACCGCCACGATGACCATGAGGACATGACGTACGACATGGACGGAGCTGCCCTGCAGGCCGGTCATGGAGATCAAGCCTTCTACCATGTCGCGGACGGTGTCGAGCACAAGCGTGCGGTCGGCGGTAGGGGAGGAAAGTGAAGAGTGAAGAGTGAAGAGTGAAGAATTCATGTGCTTTGCGATTTATGGGTAATCGTTTTGCAATTTATGGGTAATCGTTTTGCAATTTATGGGTAATCGCTTTGCAATTTATGGGTGATTGTTTTGCAATTTACGATTGATTAGTTGGGGCGGCACAGCTCGGTGCACACCTTGTCTTGGAAGGCGTGGGCGTTGTTGGTGTGTCGCAAGCCGTTGTTGATGATGGAGAAGGCCAGATGGTGGCCGTTGGCGGCGGTGCAGAAGCCAGCGAGCGAGCTGACACCCGTGAGCGTTCCCGTCTTGGCACGCACGTTGTCGTTGGTGAAGGGGCCACGCATGCGCGACTTTATGGTGCCGTCGGTGCCTGCTATGGGTAGCGCGGGCTTGAGATGAAGCATGATGTTGCTGTTCTGGTAGGCGTAACGGAGCATGGCCACCTCAAGTTCTGCCGTGACATAATTGTAAAGGGACAGGCCCGAGCCGTCGGCAAAGCGGTAGCTGTTGGGGTTGAGGCCGAGCTTGCGCACAAGGTTCATGACGATGGCACGCGCCTGCTTGGCGGTGGCGGAACGGGCGCCCGAGCTGGCAGCCAACTGGTAGAACATCGCTTCGGCGTAGAGGTTGTCGCTCTCCTTGAGCATGCGCAGCAACACCTGGTCCATGGTGTGGAAACGGTGGCAGATGCAGAAGGCGTCGCCGGGCTTTATGCCCTCGTCGAGATCGGCTTCAACCACGATGCCCATGTCGTTCAGACGCTTCACGAAGCGCGACAGGAAGATGTCTTTTCTGCTGATGAGAAGGGGTGAGAGCGTGGGGTTGTCGTCGTCCCAGCACCATCCCTCGCCATAGGTCTTGTCGTCTTTCATGCTCTTGTCGGCAATGATCTTGCCGCGAATGGTGTCGACACCCATCTTGTGTATCGACTCGGCGAAGGCACGCATGTCGTCAGAGTTGAAACGGGGGTCGAAGCCGCCGACACAGTAGATGCTGCCTGTGAGCGTGTTGTTCTCGATCGTGCCTTTGTAGCAGAGGTCGGTGCTGAACTGGTGGGCGCCGCCCAGACGGTCGAGGGCGGTGATGGCGGTGATGACCTTCATGGTCGAGGCGGGGCGCATGAGCTGGCGCTCGTTGTGGGCATAGAGCACCGAGTCGGCGGTGAGGTCGTAGACCATCATGCCTACCTGTGAGGTCTTGAACATGTTGCTTGCGAGCAGGTGGTCGAGGTTCAGACGCAAGGTCTGCACCCAGTCTTGGCCGTTGCCCTCTTGGTGGACGTCGTTTAAGGCTGCGCTGTCGGCAACAGCCGACTGGTCGTCACTGTCGACCACCTCTTGTGCCGTTGCGGGCATGAGCATGGACAACAAGGCGAAAAAAAGTATGGTTAAATGTTTCATCATCGTTTTGTTAAACAGCAAGAGGCGCTGGGCTTCTCTCTCTTTCTTTAATCTATCGGTTTGTGGGAGGCTTTTCTTTTGCCTCTTTCTTTTGTTGTTTATCGATTTGCAGAGGTTATCCTTTGCCTCTTCTTTTGTTGTTTATCGTTCTTCAGAGGCTGTTCCCTTGCCTCTTTCTTATCGCTTTACCGCTCTTCAGAGGTTTCCCTTTGCCTCTTCTTTTGTTGTTTTACCGTTATTCAGAGGTTTTACCTTTGCCTCTTTTTTTGTTTATTTCGTTTATGAACGCCTCGTTATTGTCGGGCAACAGGGTGAGCCAATCGTTGCTGCCTGTCAGAAGAGCCACATGGGTAGGGCGCAGGAAGGAGGCTTTCGTCACGGACACCTCTTCGATCTTGGCAATGTCGATGACCAGTGGGCGCGACAGGCGGCCTTTGTCTATGTGGAGGGTGCCTTCGTCGGTTATGACGTATGTGGTGTGGATGGCGCGTTCAATGGCGACCAGGGCTGTCATGGCAAGGCATGCGCCGATGATGGCCCATGCGCCTGTGTGCTGCCAGAAGCAAGCAAAGGCACAGATGGCATGCAACGCTATGGCGGCGATGTCTTGCAGGGTTACGCGGCGATGGAATGTTCTGTTCATAGAAAAGCTGTTTGGCTGCAAAATTAATAATAATAATTCATTCGCCAAAACGATGCGTTAAATTACTGATTTTCGTTCACCTCCTTTAACTCGCATACTCGTTGCCCTGCTTTCTGCTCTGCCATATCTCAACGCTGTTGATGATGTTCTGCCACAAAATGTAGCAGCCGGGACCTACCGTAGACAACGGGTTCAGGTAGGCAGAGGCTATCCAGATGGCGAACGCCGTGTTCTTCTGGCCCAGGCCCTGACCAGCGTTAACCGTGGCACCGAAATAATGGCCGATGAAGCGGCCGGCACCAAACTGCATGATGCAGAGCAGAAGACCCATCAACGCGATGACGCAGAGCAGCCACACCGATGTGTCGGCATGGACAATGTTGCAGATGGTGGTGCCGCTGACGATGAGAAGGGAGGCCGCCCAGGAATAGTAGGACAGGTCCTTGATGCCCACGATCCAATGGTGGAAACGGGGTGTGAGGTGCTTGACGGCCCAGGCGAGAGCCATGGGGGCGACAAGCACTGTTGCCACCTTATATAATATTAAGGTGAAGGCTGTGAAGAACGACACATCGGCTGCCTTGTCGATGAGGGGAAAGCAGACGGGCACGAAAATGGCGGTGATGAAGTTGGAGAGGAAGGTGTAGGTCGTCATCTGCTCCAGGTTGCCGCCGAGCTTCTGCGTCACCACGGGGGCTGCCGAGGCGCACGGGCCGATGACGCACACGAGCATGGCTTCGACGAGCACCAGGCTGTCGCCTGTGAGCTTGAAACCTATTACGAGCCAGGTGAGCACCAGCACCGTCATGATCTGGAAGAGGCTGAGCCACAGGTGCCACCTGACGGGGCGCAGCTTCTTGAAGTCGACTTTGCAGAACACCACAAACAGGGTGAAGAACATGAAGATGGGGAGCAACGACGCCATGACGGGCTTGAAGAAGAGGCCCGCCGCGTCAAGGGCCGGCACGAAGGCAAACAGGAGGTAAAGGGCTGAACCTGTGGCTATTGCTACAGGGAGCGTCCAGTTTTTTATGAATCGGATGATGCTCATGATAGTTATGGTTTTAAACAAAAACTCGTTGCATGCCAACATGAGGATATGCAACGAGTTTTTAGTTATTGATCTTTTGCTAAGATTATTGTTTACATCGCGCTTCGCGCTTGTTCGTTTTTTTAAACATTAATTTTCATTAATTTTCATTAATGACCCATTAATACGCGCGAAGCGCGGAATATTGATGTTCATTAATGTTCAATTAATGGAAATTAATGTTTTAAAATATGCGCGAAGCGCAAAAACGATCTGTCGTCATTTCACGCACAAGGCTTTCTTCTTCAGCACCACCTTGCCGAGACCGCTCTTCAGGCTCTTTGCTGCCTTGGCAACCTTTGCCTGAGAGCTGGTGGCGTTTACGGGATAGGTGTGAGAGAAGGTCTCTGTGTCTGCGTCGAGGTGTGTGTGGAACGCTGTGCGGGTGATGGTTGTGCCGTTCTTGTCGGTCACGGCATAAACCAGAACATACCATCCGCGCTCGGCATCAGTGAACTGCTTGTTGAAGGTGTACTTGCCGTCCTTCAGCTCTGCTGTAACGTCGGTAGCTTCGGCAGATGACATCACGTCGGGCCATGCCTGAGACGGTTCCTCGTAATTGTTTGTTCTTACAAGGTCGTTGAGCTTGTCGTTCCATTTGTTCTCATCCATTAACAGCACTGTGGCTTTGGTGATGGGCGAGTTGGTCTTCGACTTGACGCTGTAGGTGGCGCTCAGGTTGGCGTTCTCAATGCTGAAATTGTCGGTGTTGAGGTCAGGACAGTCGTTGTTTGCCACGGGCTTGATGTGTATGTTGTCCATCTGTTTCTTGACCCAGTTGCCCTCGTTGTCGACACCGAGAACGAGGATAGAGTAGTCGTCTTCCTTGTTGACTTCCCACTTCTTGTCCTCCGGCTTCAGCTCGTTCCACTGATCAGCGGTAAAGCTGTTGCCCATTTCCTGCATGACGTAGCCGTAGCCGAAGGTGCTGATGTTTTGGTCTACGCTTCGTGTTGTTGCTAACACGACGTGCAGGGTCTTGATGTTTGCACCGGGTGTGATGCTTATATTGACCAGACCGTTATCGTCGAGACCGTCGTAGCTGACATCAAGGCTCTCGCTACTCTCGCCAGCCTCGGGTGTGGTCACTAGGCCATGTGACATGTTGGGACCGAAGAGAAACTTGTCGTTGAGGTAGAGCAGGTCGTCGGTCACGATATAATAGTCCTGACCGCCGAGGATAAACTGGGTCTCGCCGTTGAGATCTTCCTCACCGTTGACAACGGTGTAGTTTTTGGTTCCCATCTGCGCGAAGCCGTAGCCTGCCTGCATGAGCGTCTTGAACACGGTTTCAAGTTCTTCGGCTGTGCATGTGGCAGGGTCCAATCCCATCTGAATCATTAGCAGATCGACAAAAGCCTTGCTTATCACCATCTGGTCGCCAATGACGTTTTCGTCTTTTGCGAGGATGGTGTACTTGATGCTGTTCTTTGTTGTGGCAGTGTTCGTAATCTCCACCGGACGCTGTGTGGGCACGCCCTCAGGACGGCCAATGGCTATGTAGTCGCCATCGTTAAGCTCCACGGTCTCTACCTTGACATCGCCCTTGTTCAAGTTTACCTTCTTCTGTGCCTGTGAGGGCATGGCTATGGCAGCAGCGGCCAAGATCATTGCAGAATAAATATATTTTTTCATGTTCTTATTATCTCCTTTTTGTTAGTTGAGTTTTGTGATGTTGCCCTCAAAGTGACCAATCATGTTCCGGTTGTTGTGCTTGACGATACCGAAGAGGTTGAAGTCGATGTTTATCTTACCGTTGTCGATGGCGGTCTTGGTGTTGCCGCCAATAGCGATGGCACCGTCACCGCTTGTTGTCTCCTGACAGTACTTGTCGCCGCCAAAGGTTATGGATGCCTTGGCGTTGATGTCTTCGCCAGAGAAGCCGTGGGTGCTGCCGTCACTGACGAAGGTTTCGGGTACAGTTATGACAAAGTCGGCATCGGCCATGCCTTCGAGCGTGGTCACGTTCTCCTTTGACGAGAGGTAGATGGTGTAAAGACCGGCTACTTCGTCTACGGTATAGGCTGCCGACTTCAGGGCTACGGGCTCATTGTCGCCGATGACATACTGGTTGGGCTTAGAGAGATCATAAACCAATGGGGTGCCCTTATAGTAGAACTGCAGGTCGTGTGTCACACCCTTGAGACCCAGGCCGGTGACATCTGCAATGAGGGTGTAGGTGCCGTCGTGTCCGTCGAGAACCGACACATAGCCAGAGGCGTTGCCTGTCAGGCCGGGGAAGGCTGTGAAATATTGGGGCGTGGTGAGGTCGCTCACGTTGTCGACGAGCTGCAGGTCATACTGCTTGGTGCCCTTGATGTCGATGTCGTTGCCGTCCATCTCGCTGGTGGGCACGACCAGGCGGGCATAGTAGTGGCATTTGTCAAGGTCGTTGGCGTTGTCGATATTGCCTGATGTGATGTAGAAGGCAATGCCGTCGTCCTCCTGCTTTGCGAACACGGTACGCACCTCGCTCTTGTTTCCGTCTAAGGTGAAATAGTAGGGGTTGGATGCGGGTATGGTGTAAGCGCCCTTGTAGCTTCCTGCGAATGCATCAACACCGTCGTTTGGCTCGATGCTGAAGTTCATGACGAGGTCGTCGTCCTCAAAGTCCATATACAGGGATCCGTCGGCGCAGTAGTCTGTCCAATCGTCTGATGCGATGCTTACTGGTTCATAGTCGTCATCCTCATTAGATTTCACATTGTCCATGTATGTGATCTGGAAGTAATTGCCAGCAAACTCTGTGTCGAAGTTCTTGAAATTGACATTCTCTGCCAGCAGGTCGGGCGACATAGCTACCATAAGATATTTAGGCGAGTTTATAATCTCTTCCATGGTGGTGAGACCTTCTTGTGATGAGAAGAAGCCGTAGACATATTCGCCTTGCATCGTATAGACAGCCGACTTAAGCTCTATGGTCTCGTTGCCGACAACCACGCTGTTGCCGCTGACCACAACTTTCTTGTTAAACGATATGTTGTCGACGTCTTTGCCAACCTCATAGGCAGAGAAGATGCGTCCGTTCTTTACGACAAACACGCTGTCGGGCGTTGCCTTTTGTGCCATTGACGGCAGGATGATGCCAATGACAAGGGCCAGTAGGGTTAATATTTTCTTCATCCTTAATTACGCTTTTGTTTTGTTGACTGTTCTGGAAAACGCGGATTGTGAATTGTAGCTTGTTTCTAAGCATTGTGTGATTCGTGTTTCCTAATATTCGCGTTCCTCTAATATAATAATGTGTGATTTGGAACCTTTATTTTTTTATCATCTTCAAAGCCTGACCTTCAGCCTTGATGACATACACGCCGTTGGTGAGCGATGCAGCGTTGACGGTAGCCTTGCCGCCTTTAGCCACAGCTTTGCCTGCAAGCTTGCCTGAGACGGTGTAGACCTCAAGGACCTTGCCGTCGGTCATGCCCTCGGCTGTTATGGTGTAGCCGTTGGAACGTATGGTGATGGGAGCACTGGCCTTAACCTGTCCGATGCCTGTTGTTGAGGCTGTGAGACTGATCTTGTCGATGTCTTCCATCTTGTAGGTGCCTACGGTTGTGCCGCTCTTGTCAACAACCAAGATGTTGTCGCCAGAGATCTCCAGCTTGGAAACTGTTGACATGGCCACTTCATGGCTCTGTCCGTCAAGTAAAAGAACATTAACCTTGCCGTTGTCAGCCTTTGCTGTGAAGCAGGTGGCAAGTGACAGCAATGCTGATAAGATGTAAACTTTTTTCATGCTTTATATGTTTTGTTTTAATGTAAATTTTAAACTATTAAAAAATGTTTTAGAACATATTTTTGTTTCAGTTGACAAAAGTACTAAAATTTCTTATACTTTGCAACTTTATTCTGCTTTTTGTCAAAAAAGTATAAGTTTTCTTTCATTTGCGGTCGAAAAGCATAAGAAAACTGATGTTTTTGATGCCTGAGTTAACAAAATGATGTGTATTTTCGAAATAAATTAACAAAATATTGCGTAGTTGATTTAATTTTTATACTTTTGTCGCGGATAAAGGCATAAATGTCACTATTTTTAATGTAGCGCACAGCTTGTGTCTTGAAGCAACAGAAGCAAAAAAATCATAAAAAACAGAAGCAGGGATACCTTGAGAAATGATGCTTAGCCCCCCAAAAAAACAAAGCAGAAATGTAACCCAAGTGCCCAAAAGATGAAGCGACAGACGAAATGTCGAGAAAAGAAGATCTATGATCATTGACAAAGAAGATCTAAAGAAATGCTGAAAAAATCAAAACAAAAATAGTGTATGAATAACAAAACTACTTTTCACAGATGGGCGAGTCTTGCGCTCACCTTGTTGCTGTGCGTGCTTCCTGCAATGGCACAGAAAGACACACGCCGTAAGGCTGCTGACGGTGTGCCGCCATCAAAAGGCGCTCCGCTGGCCATAAAGAAGGCCGACGGCAAAACCAAGATGGCTTATGCCTTGATGGGCTTCGACTATCAGCAGAGCTCGCTGACAAACTTCCTCGTGCAGTTTCCTTTCACCAACGGCGCTACGTTCACACCTGTAATAAAGATGTGTGACGGCGGCTACGACCTCACAGCAGGTGCCTATGCCGACGGATATTATTATGCTGAGCGCACACAGACCGATGCCAACGGCATAATGATGCCTGTGGAG
This sequence comes from uncultured Prevotella sp., assembly GCA_900543975.1. GTDB lineage: Bacteria > Bacteroidota > Bacteroidia > Bacteroidales > Bacteroidaceae > Prevotella. The sequence goes on from UQTI01000017.1 coordinate 19,271, forward strand.
CTCGTGTGCTACGACATTGAGCGCAACCAGCTGTCAACAGTGGGACCGCTCTCCGGATTTACCAGCCACATCAACGATATGACCTACGACTACTCTACGGGAACGATGTATGCCATATCAACCTACCAGAACGCTTACAGCAACCTCTTCACAATAGACCTCGACAACGCCAAGAGCAAGGTCGTGACATCGCTTGACCGACGCTTCTTCACGCTGGCCTGTACCTATGACGGACAGCTCTACGGCATCTCGTTCGACGGCGACTTCTGCAAGATTGACAAGAAGACAGGTGCCGTGGAGGTGATCGGACCAACAGGATGGCATCCAAACTACTATCAGTCGATGGAGTTTGACCACACCGACGGCACGCTCTATTGGGCTGCCAACCTTATTGAGGGCATCGGCGAGACCGACTGCATTGCCAGCGTTGACCTCACAACAGGTGCTGCCACATCTGTGGCTGTCATCGGTTCGCTGCCTCAGCTCGGCGGTCTCTACATTCCGTTCTCGGCTTCGGCTAAGGGCACACCTGCCGCCCTTGACAACTTTGACGTTGTGGCCGATGCCAACGGAGCAACAAAGGCTACCCTGTCGTGGACAAACCCGACAAAGACGTTTGACGGACAGGACCTTTCTGCCATCACAAACGTAAAGATTATGCGTGACCATGAGCTTATCGCTACCATCACAGACGCACAGCCGGGAAAGCAAATGCAGTATGTCGACAACCTGGGCGACGTGAAGGGAGCCATTCACCACTACACCGCTTACGCAACAAACAGCGTGGGCAACGGTGCTGAGGTGAGAACAAGTCTGTTCATCGGCCACGACATTCCGTCGCCTGTGACAGACCTGCAGTTTGTCAGTCCTGACAAGCAGAACGTTATCCTTACTTGGGAGCAGCCCACAGAGGGCAAGACGGGAGGATATGTAGACATGGAGTCGCTCACCTACACCGTTGTGCGCCATCCTGACGAGAAGGTTATCGCTACCGGACTGAAGGCCACAACCGTGAGAGATTTTATCACAAAGCTTGCCCGCTATAGCTACACCGTGACGGCTGTAAACGCCGACGGCGAAAGCGAGGAGGTGACCACTGAGACCAAGGCTCTCGGTCCTATCTACACTCTGCCGCAGAGCTTCGACTTCACTGCTGCCGATGCCGACGACTCTTGGACTGTTGTCGACGGCAACGAGGATGGCTACGCATGGTCGTTTGCCAACACCATGACAGGCAAGGCTATGGGACACCAGCCCTCAAACACCGATGAGGCTGACGACTGGCTCCTCGGCTATTTCATGCCTTTCGAGAAAGACAAGCTCTATCGCATAGATATCAACTATCACGCTTACAGCGAGGATGCTGTGGAGCTCTACCTCGTTAAGGACCTCAACATCATGAAGAAGGAGCAGCTCATCTCTAAGATGGACATCAAGGGCGACAACAGTCAGCAACACTACAGCGTGGTGTTCAAGGCTAAAGAGTCGGGCACGTTCAACCTCGCTCTCCATGCTGTGTCGCCAATGCGTGCCGACTGGGTGTTCCTCTATAACCTCAGCGTGCGTGAGGCAGAAAACAACAACTTGGCAGCAACAGCTTTGACTGGTCCTGAGACGCTCGTACAGAACCAGAAGAGCACATACACCGTGACCGTGGAGAACCAGGGTGCCAACGAGGTGAAGACCTTCACCGTGGCTCTCAAGGACCAGGACGGTGCCGAGCTGGCACATAAGGATGTGACAACAGCTCTTAAGACTGGCGAGAGTACTCAGGTGCAGATCGCATGGACTCCTGCCACAACAGCCACAACAGCCGTGAAAGCTGAGGTGACGCTTACAGGAGCTACCGACGAGAATGCTGACGACAACGCTACAGACCTGCTGCCCGTAAGTGTGCGCGAAGGCTCTAAGGGCACTATCGTGCAGCTCGGCACAGACAGCAAGAGAACAAGCAGCGACACGCCGTTTGGCTTGGCAAACAAGTATGCAGCTGCTCTTAACCTCTACTCGGCTCAAGAGCTTGGCAGCGGCAGCAAAAACATCGTGAAGGCAGCATGGCCTTACGACGCTTCATGGCAGCATGAAGATGCCAACGACCTGCCCGTGCGCGTCTACATGGCTAACACCGACCGCACAAACAATCTCGAGGGATGGATCCCCGAAAACGAGATGACGCTCGTTTATGACGGAACGATAAACATTCCTAAGGAGACAAAGGGTGAGGTCGCTGTGGAGCTAACCACACCGTTCGCTTATCAAAACGGCAAGAACCTCGCGGTGCTCACCGTGGTTCACACCGACCAGAACTTGCAGTACACCAACTTCTATGCTTACAAGAGTCCGCTCGACGAGAACTGCTCGTTCCACTGGGGTTACCGTTACACCGAGGAGTGGTTCAACTTCACACAGGTCGGAGCAAAAGACTATTTCAACTTCACCTCAAGCATTATTCTCTATATGAACGATGCTTCTCCATCAGGCATCAGCTCAGCAACAGCCGACAACCTCGCAGGTGCTGCTTATGCTGTATATGACCTCTGTGGCCGCAAGGTGGCTGACGGCGTTCTTTCTGCCGACGGCAACATCGACGCCACCGCGCTTGCTCACGGCGTGTATGTCGTGACCTACACCAAGGGTGGAAAGAAACAGAGCATGAAGGTTAGAATTTAACGGACAAGTTGTCAAGGTTGGCAAGTTGACCTTATCGTCAGCTTGCCGACCTTTTTAAATAAAACCTACTGTTTTTTTTAAATAGAAAACTTGCCAACATTTTATAATTAAAAACTTATGAACAGAACATCAACACTTTGCAAAATGGCGAGCCTCGCTCTCACCATGTTGCTGTGCGCCCTTCCGCTTATGGCGCAAAAGAACACGCGCCGTCCGGTTGGTGACCGCGCGGCTCATAGAAAGGCGGAACCCGTAAAGATAATGAAGGTCAACGGGCAGGAGAAGTATGCCTATGGCGTTGTTGGATTCGACTACACGCAGTATTATCTTCAAAACACGTTCACGCGTTTCCCGTTTACCGACGGTGCAACCTTTACCAAGGTGACAGACCTTGTGGACAGCGAGCACGACGTGACGGCAGGTGCCTATGCCGACGGCTATTATTATGCTGCGGTGACACAGACCGACCCTGAGTCGGAAGCGATGGTGCCCGTGGAGCTCGTGCGTTATGACATCGAGGGCGACGAGCTGAAGAGCGTTGGTCCGCTCTCGGGATATTCCCGTCACATCAACGATATGGCATACGACTATTCTTCAAAGAATATGTACGCCATCTCGATTTTCAGCGACGGCGAGGTGAGCGCTCTCTACACCGTGGACCTCAACACAGCCGTGAGCACGCCCGTGGGCAAGCTCGACCGCCAGTTCTTCACCTTGGCTTGCACCTATGAAGGACAGCTCTATGGCATCTCTTACGACGGCGACCTGTGCAAGATCGACAAGAACGAATGTACTGTGGAGGTCGTGGGCCCTACAGGCTGGAAGCCCAACTACTATCAGAGCATGGAGTTTGACCACACCGACGGCACGCTCTATTGGGCAGCAAACCTTATTGAGGGTACAGGCAACGATGACTGCATTGCTACGGTAGACCTGAACACCGGTGCCGCAACAAAGGTGGCTACCGTGGGTGACCTGCCTCAGATCGCCGGTCTCTACATTCCCTTCTCTGCATCGGCTCCCGGCACACCTGCCGCTGTGAGCAATTTCACCGTTGTGCCTGGCGAAAACGGAGCAACAAAGGCTACGCTCTCGTGGACATACCCGACAACAACGTTTGACGGCCTGCCGCTTTCTGCCATCTCTTCGGCAAAGCTCTTCCGCGACCACAAGCTTATAAAGACGTTTACTGGTGTCAAGCCCGGAGAGAAAGCACAGTATGTTGATGAGCTGGGCAACGTGAAGGGTGCTGTGCACCATTACACCATGGTCGTTGTGAACGAGGTGGGCGATGGTGCCGAGGCTAAAGACTTTAAGTTTGTCGGACACGACATCCCCGCTGCTGTGACAGACCTTAAGGCCACCACTAACGACAACATTCATGTGACGCTCTCTTGGAACCAACCTCAGGTGGGTCCGCAGGGAGGATATGTTGACATGTCGTCGCTCTCTTACACCGTGACACGTTCTGACGGCAAGGTGGTAGCAAAGAATCTCAAGGGCACAACCGTGACCGATGAGGTGAAAAAAGCGCTTCTTTACACCTACACGGTGAAGGCTGTGAACGCCGATGGAGAAAGCGAGGCTGTGAAGACAGAGGAGCATGCTTACGGTCCTGTGAAGACCCTTCCTGCTATCTTCGACTTCAAAGCCGCTGATGAGGACAACTCGTGGACCATCCGCAACGACAACAGCAAAGATGCTGAGGCAGGATGGGAATGGACAGAAACACAAAACGGAAACGCCATGGGACACCGCCCATCGGGCGTCGCTGAGAGCAACGACTGGCTCATGGGCTATTACATGCCGTTTGAGAAGGATGTTACTTATATCCTCGACTTCGATTACATGTCTTATGGTAACAACAAGGTGGAGCTGCTCTTGACAAAGGATCTTGATCCTGAGGCTACTTTCCAGCAGATCGGTACATTGTTTGCGGTCGAGACAAAGAAGGTGAAGCGTTACAGCATTCCGTTCAAGGCTAAAGAGTCGGGAACATTCAACGTCGCTCTCCACGCCATGTCGCCTGTTCGTGCCGACTGGTTATATCTCTATCACCTCACCGTTCGTAAGGCTGAAAACGTGAACCTCGCTGCTAAGGAGCTGACAGGTAACGTGAATCCTGTGCAGGGCGAAGAGAGCGTTTACACCGTGAAGGTGGCTAACGAGGGAACAGACGATGTCAAGGGCTTCAGCGTGAAGCTCAAGGATCAGGATGGTGCTGAGCTCGCAACAAAAACTTTTGCCGAGACAACGATAAAGAGCGGCGAGGAGACCGATGTGCAGATTGCATGGAAACCTGCCACAACAACCACAACAGCCATCAAGGCAGAGGTCGCCCCAACAGGTGCTGCCGACGAGTGGGCTGAGGATGACACCACTGACGCGCTGATGATTGGTGTTCGCCCACCGTTCACAGGCAAGACCGTGAGTGTGGGATTGGATGCCAAGCTGAATGCGGTGACCACTCCATTTGCTTTCGCATGGCAGTATGCTGCTGCACAGAATATCTATACAGCCAACGAGATTGGTGTAGCTGACGACCAGAGCATCGTGAAGGTGGCATGGCCTTATAACGCTATGGAGGTTACGGATGAGGATGCTAAGGATGTGCCCGTGAGAGTGTACATGGCCAACACCGACCGCACCAACAACACCGATGGATGGATTGCAGAGAGCGACTACACGCTCGTGTATGACGGAACGGTAAACATTGCCAAGCAGACAGCTGCTGAGCTGGCCATCACGCTTTCAAAGCCGTTCACATATAAGAAGGGTCAGAACCTCGCTGTGCTCACCGTCATCAACGCCGAGAAGTATAGCCGTGTCATGTTTAAGGCTTATAACAGCAAAGACCAAAGCAAAGCTGCTTATGAGTGGTACAACTATGAAACCCCGGGTTGGTTCGACTTCACACAGAGCGGCCATCTCGACTATCTGAAAGAGAAATCGAGCGTGACATTCTTCATGACCGATGCCCAGGCTTCTGGCATCTCTGCAACAACTGTTGCCAACCTCGCAGGCACAACCTATCAGGTTTACGACCTCGCAGGACGCAAGGTAGCTGACGGCGTGTTTGCAGCCGATGGAAGCATCAGCACATCGCAGCTTCAGCGTGGCGCTTATGTCGTAAGCTTCAAGGCTAACGGCAAGGTGCAGAGCATGAAGGTCAGCATCAACAAGTAAACGCTTCAGCTGATGCTCTTTTGAGCAGATCTTTTTTTGAGCTAATATTCTCTTTTGAGCTAATATTTTCTTTGAGCTAATAAACAGCTGATATAAAAAACGCGGCTGTCTTAAAGACCTTTTTATCGTGAGGTTCTTAAGACAGCCGCTTTTTTGTTTGTTTAAAAAAAACAGCCGCTTTTTTGTTAAAAAAAGATTAACAACTTTTTTATGCCTACCCAAGCAACAACCAAACCGATTTTTTTGTATATTTGCCATTGAGATGATAACTTAAAAAAACTAATCGATATGGCAGCATCTATTTTGAAAAAAGCAGGCAAGTATCTGCAAAATTTAGGAGAGTCGGTTCTCAGCAAGCAACTGGAAAAGCAGGAGGGCGTGGCTGACATGAACGATGAGTTTGGCTTGCAGCGTTTCGTAACAGCACAGAACACATGGAACAGTTACGATGTCGCAGTAAAGGAGCTGGCAGCGGGACGCAAACGCAGCCACTGGATCTGGTTCGTGCTGCCACAGATGCGAGGGTTGGGACACAGCTACAAATCAAACTATTACGGCATATCGTGTGGCCATGAGGCAGAGGCTTATCTCGCACATGAGGTGTTGGGAGAGCGGTTACGCAACGTGTGTGCCGTGCTCTTAGAGCAGGCCGACAAGCACAGGTCGGCGCGTGAGGTGCTCGGAAGCATTGACGCTCAGAAGACGTTCTCGTCGCTCACCCTCTTCGACTCGGTGTCGCCCAACGACATCTTTGCACAATGTCTTGACCGATGGTTCGACGGCAAGCGCGACAAACGCACGCTCCTGCTCCTACAGACAACGGCTCACCAAGGCGAAACCCATTGATTTTAATGGTTTCATTTTAATGGTTTCTATTATCCAATAAAGCACCTTCCATTTCTTTATGTGGAGGTGCTTGTTTCTTTAAATGGTAAGCGTTTGTTTTCTTAACGCTGTTTGCTTGTTTTCTTAATTATAGATGCTTGCTTTGTTTTAAATAGCTTAAAAAATGCTCCAATAGAGAAAAAACTCATTGTCTTGTCTTGGTTTTCATTTCTTTCATTTTGCGTTGTCGTAAAAAAGAGATAAATTTGCAGCAGAGAACAACATCGTCTAAGAAGACGTTTCGACAAGACAGAAAACAGGAAAGGTATAAAAAGGAAAGAAAGGATAAGGATATGAAAAAAACAGCAATTCTTGTCATGTGTGCCGTGCTTACGGTTACAGGCTGTGGAACCTATGCAGGATCAGGCGCTTACACGGGCGCTTCTTTAGGGTCCATTCTCGGCTCCGCAATAGGAGGCATAAGCAGTGGACCACGCGGAAGCGATGTGGGCACCATAGTGGGCATGGCTGCCGGAGCGGTGATAGGCGGTGCCATCGGCAATCAAGCCGACCAACAGAACCAAGCCGACTATGACCAATATCAGCGCGACAAGGCTGACCGTGCGGCACGACGCCACAACCAGAAAAACAACACTTACGACAATCAAGACGCTTACAGCTCACAAGGCGGTTACAGCTCTCAAGGCGCTTACAGCTCTCAAGATGGCTATAGCTCTCAAGGCGGCTATTGCCCGCAGAGCAATGGTCAGACCAACAATGGTTATAATGGTCAGCCGGGCGATGACCGCATAACGTTTGACGAGGGCAACGGCGAGTATGGGTCTAAGGTCAGCGAGACTGATGTTTACAATTTCCATTCGTCCGACTACACCGGCTCTTACACCGCTCAACAGCCCACCACCTCGTTGCCTGCTACCTCGAGCGTGGAGCAGCTCACAGAGGGCATGACTTACATGCCGCATATAGAAATAAGGAACGCGCGTGTGGTTGACGATAACCAAGACAAGGTGATAAGTCGTGGCGAGCTGTGTAAGGTGATCTTCGAAATCTACAACACAGGGCAGCGTCCGCTCTACAACATTCAGCCCTCTGTGGTTGAGGCCACGGGCAACAAGCAGATTTTTATCTCTCCCGGCATGCATGTGGAACGCCTTATGCCAGGTGCTGGCATCCGCTACACCGCCATGCTCAAGGCTGGTCCGCGTCTGGGCGATGGCTCTGTGCGCATCTGCCTGTCGGTGCTCCAAGGCGACAACGCCATCTCGAAGGTGACCGAGTTTGAGGTGCCTACGTCGAAGAAGAAAATTCAGACTGCGAAGTAAGTTTCTTTTAAGTCGGCTTCGTTATATGCTTGCGCAAGCGCGTTTATCTTTTTTCATCGAGCTTGCGCAAGTTTGTCTGTTATTGTGTGGTCTTCTTGCATAGGCAAGCGACATTGAAAGCAAGCAATCTGAAGTTAACCAATAAAAATTTAACATTAAAGACAAAATCTATGAAAAAGCTATTTGTAGCAATGGCTGCCGTGCTCGCATCAATGAGCATGAGCGCACAACAGAACATCTCGTTCCGTCAGGGCAAACTGGTGTCGCCTCAGGTTAACAGCGACAAAACCGTGACCTTCCGCCTGAAGGCACCCAAGGCCAAGAGCGTGAAGGTGCTCGCCGACTGGGAGCAGAACAACGGTCAAGGAACATTGAAGAAAGGCAAGGACGGCGTGTGGGAGTATACCACCCCTCAGCTCGCTTCAGAGATGTTCACATATCGTTTCGACGTTGACGGCGTGGTGAGCATTGACCCCGTAAACCCGTTCACACGCCGCGACGTGGGCGATGTGTTCAGCATCTTCTATGTGGGTGGTGGCGTTGCCGACGAGTATCAGGTCAAGGATGTGGCTCACGGTCAGGTTCGCACCGTGTGGTATCACTCAAACACAATTAATGCCGATCGCCGCATGAACGTATATCTGCCTGCCGGATATGGCAAGACAGACAAGAAATATCCTGTGTTCTATCTGCTCCACGGCAGCGGTGGCGACGAGAACGCTTGGCTGGAGCTGGGCAACATCTCACGCATCATGGATAACCTCATTGCTGAAGGCAAGTGTGAGCCTATGATTGTGGTTATGCCTAACGGCAACTTCGGCAAGCAGGCTGCTGCCGGCGAGACAGCCGAGAACCTCAATTACAAGCCTGTGATGACCAATTTCTTGCCTCATTACAAGGACGGCATGTATGAGTTGGCCTTCCCCGAGATTGTAAACTATGTGGACGCAACCTTCAACACCGTTCCCGACAAGGCTCACCGCGCCATTGCCGGTCTGTCGATGGGTGGCATGCACACGCTCATGATCTCAGCCAATTATCCCGAGATGTTCAACTACATTGGCCTCTACTCGGCAGGTGTCGACTTCACACAAATCAAGATGGAGGAAATAAAGGCTTATGCTAACCTTGACGCCAAGCTTGCCAAGCTTGCCCAGAGCAATCCGAAGCTCTACTGGATCGCTTGTGGCGACGCTGACCGCCTGATGCCTTTCAATAAGCAGCTCATGGAGCGCATGGACAAGGACGGCCTGAAGTATGTCTTCCACGAAAGCTCACGCGGCCATTTGTGGAGCAACTGGCGTCAGTATTCGCTGCTCTTCATTCCCCAGCTGTTCAAATAAGCTGTTTTTTTGTTGATTTCAATAAGTGGAACATGGCAGAACAAAAACAACAATAAATCAAAAATAAAAACAATGAGAAAACTGATGTCTTTAATGGCTTGCATGCTGTGTGCAATGATGGGCCATGCACAGCAAGGACCACAAGCCACCACGCGCTACGGCGTGTTGGAAGGCGTTTGTGAGTCGGGTGTTAACGTGTTTAAGGGCGTGCCCTTTGCCGCACCGCCCGTAGGCGAGAACCGTTGGCGTGCGCCGCAGCCGCTACAGGCGTGGCAAGGTGTGCGCAGCGCAAAGAAGTTTGGTGATGACCCCATGCAGGGCAATCCCTTCGGCGACATGGGCTTTGATGCCGAAAAGAAGAGCGAGGACTGTCTCTACCTGAACGTGTGGACACCTTCGAAGACCATGACCGACCGTCTGCCCGTGGTTATCTACTTTAATGGCGGCGGACTGATAGCCGGGTCGGGTAGCGAGCCGCGCTATTCGGGTCGACAGATGGCACGCCACGGCATCGTGGCTGTGACAGCCAACTACCGCGAAGGCATCTTCGGCTTCTTCTCGCATCCGCAGCTGTCGAAGGAAACGTCTTATAAAGGTTCTGGCAACTATGGCTTCATGGACCAGGCGGCTACCATAAAGTGGGTCTATGAAAACATCGAGGCCTTTGGCGGTGATCCGAAGCAGATAACCATCGTTGGCGAGTCGGCAGGTTCCATGTCGGTGAGCGCGCTGCTCGTGTCGCCTCTCACACGAGGCATGATTGCGCGTGCCATGGCTTCATCGGGTGCTGTGTGTGGCCGACGCTTGCTTTCACTTAAGGATGCTGAGAAGCAAGGTGTGGAACAGCTGAAAAAGATTGGATTGAAAAACATTGCCGAGGCCCGCAAGATGAGTGCCGACGAGCTGATGGCAAAGACCCAGACGGGCGGATTGGCAACTTATTGTCTTGATGGCTACTTCTTTACCGAGGATCCTACCGATGCTTATGTTAACGGTCATCAGCAGAAGGTGCCGTTGCTCGTAGGTCGCAACAGCATGGAGATGACACCGCAGGCCTATCTCGGTGCTAAGGACCCCACGCTGGCAAACCTTCGTCCTGTGCTTGAGGCTGCCTTTGGCGACAAGACAGATGAGGCTATGAAGATGTATGGCCTTAACACCGACCGCGATGTGCTGGGAAAGCCAGGCGTTGACTTCGCTTCTGACCAGTTTATCGCCTATGGCACATGGCTCTTTGGCTATCTCCACGCCAAAACCTCAGGACAGCCAGTCTATCGTTATTGCTTCACTCGTCCGCGTCCTGAGATGCGCGACAAGGGCTTGGTGGCAGGTCTGGCTGGCGGCGTGCAGAAGAAAGATGAAAGTGCTGACAAGAAGAACGAGGTGATGACCATTCCTGAAAACGATGTGTTCAAGGGAGCTGTCCATTCGGCAGACATCGAATATGCTATGGCCACGCTGCCCACCAACCGCGTGTATGACTGGCAGCCTGAAGACTATCGCGTGTCTGACCAGTTCATCAACTATTACGCCAACTTCATAAAGACAGGTAACCCCAACGGTCTTGGCTTGGCCAACTGGACGTCTATCACAGGTAAGGAGAAGCCCACACAGCTCATCCTTGATGTCAACTCTTATGAGACCTACGATCCTGCCTTTGAGCAGCGCAACCTGTGGCTCATGCAGTTTAATAACTGATTAGCATAACATAAAAAGCGGACTCGGCACTGTGCTCACATCTCTGTTAGGATGGAGCGGTGCAGAGTCCGCTTTTTCTTGGGGTTATCTTATCATCTTATCCTTTCTGCTCTTGCAGGACGATCTGCTACGGCAGGGTTTTCTGCCTTAGCTGTGATAAGCACGTCTTTTTTGTTCGGGCTGCTGTTGTGATGATTAATTCTCTTCACCTTCTGCACTTCTTTCTTCGCCCATTCTGCCGAGGCGTAACGAGCACCAGAAGAAAGCTCGAAATCTATTTCAGGCAGCTCCATTGGCTCAGGTCTGAATGGTATCTTGTTTTTGTCTACCACTTCAACCGTGACCATAGCCACGCCATGGTTCAGGATGCCTAACTGTTTAGCCGCGCCCCATGAAAGGTCGATAATGCGTCCGCGTCGGTGGGGTCCACGGTCTGTCACCCTAACGATAATCTCCTTGCCGTTGTTGGGGTTGGTCACTTTCAGCAGTGTGCCGAAAGGATAAGTTTTGTGCGCACAGGTCAGACTGTCGTGATGAAGTCGTTCGCCGCTGCTGGTGCGTGCGCCTGTGGCTCGTTTCGAATAGTAAGAGGCTTTACCCTTCTGTGTCTGTGCGGCCAGTTGGGCGCAAGCCATAATCATGATTAAGCTTAATAATACCGTTTTTTTAAATTTCACGTTATTAATATTTATGTTTTTTCTAAAACCATGCGGAGCATCTGTCGCGATGCCCTTGTCGTCATGGAGTACGTTCTGACACAGACCTTCACGAAGCACAATGTTGTGACTTCACTGAATCCATAAGCTTGTTACACGATGCCTTGGGCCATCATGGCGTTGGCCACCTTCATGAAGCCCGCCACGTTGGCGCCCTTCACATAGTCGATGTAGCCGTCAGGCTGTGTTCCATACTTAACGCATTGCTCGTGAATGGAGTGCATGATGTAGTGGAGCTTCTCGTCCACCTCTCGCTCGCTCCAGTTCAGACGCATTGAGTTCTGTGTCATTTCCAATCCCGAGGTTGCCACGCCGCCAGCATTGACGGCCTTCCCCGGCGCAAAGAGTTGATGTGCTGCCACAAACTTTTCCACGGCCTCTGCCGTGCAACCCATGTTCGACACCTCGGCAACGCAAAGCGTTCCGTTGGCGATAAGCTTGTCGGCATCAGCGCCGCCAAGCTCGTTCTGTGTGGCACACGTTAGCGCAATGTCCACCTTCTGACCCCATGGTTTCTCGCCAGGGTAGAATGTGGCGTTCGGAAACTCCTCGGCATAAGGTCGGCAGATGTCGTTGCCAGAGGCTCTGAGCTCAAGCATGTAGTCGATCTTCTCGCCGCTTATGCCATCGGGATCATAGATGTAGCCGTCGGGTCCGCTTATTGTCACCACCTTGGCACCCAGCTCTGTGGCTTTCTTCACGGCACCCCATGCCACGTTTCCGAATCCGCTCACCGCCACCGTCTTGCCGTTGAGGTCGAGACCGCGTGTGGCGAGCATCTGTTTTACAAAGTAGAGAGCTCCGTAGCCCGTGGCTTCGGGGCGTATGCGGGAGCCTCCCCATTCGAGTCCTTTACCTGTGAGCACACCCTCCCAGCGATGGGTGAGCTTCTTATACATGCCGAAGAGATATCCAATCTCTCTTGCGCCGACTCCAATGTCGCCGGCAGGCACGTCCTCGTTAGGACCGATGTTTCTGTACAGTTCGGTCATGTATGCTTGGCAGAAGCGCATCACTTCTGCGTCTGACCGTCCTCTTATAGAGAAGTCGGCACCTCCCTTGCCGCCACCCATGGGCAGCGTGGTCAGCGCGTTCTTGAATGTCTGTTCGAAGCCGAGAAATTTAAGTATCGACAGGTTCACCGACGGGTGGAAGCGCAAGCCTCCCTTGTAGGGACCGATGGCGCTGTTAAACTGCACTCGGTATCCTATATTGACGTGTACCTCGCCCTTGTCGTCGGTCCACGGCACACGGAATGTTATGATGCGTTCTGGTTCAACCAGTCGTTCGATAAGCTTTGCACGCTCAAACTCAGGATGCTTGTTGTAAACGTCCTCAATTGAGGTGAGCACTTCTCTCACAGCCTGTATGTATTCAGGCTCACCTGGATGTCTGCGCTCCAGGTCTTGAATGATTTTCTCAACATCCATAGTAGTAATATTTTTGTTTAGAATAAGGTCTGGTAGTTGTGACTTTCTGTAATGTTCACGCTGCAAATATAGCTTTTTTGTGTGTTAACACCAAATTTTTTTGCAGTTTTTTACTTTTATTAGTTGCACAATGGTTTGCATGACACGCTTTTTCTGCCTTTAACCCAAATCGGTCGTTATGGCTTGCTTGGATTTAACGCCAAAAACATGTCATGCGTTTTCTGTGCCTTCTTCTCTCAATTTTTTGCTTATCTCCTCCAGCTCATTCTCTAAACGCATGGCCAGCGCCGTGCTGTTTTCTGCCGATGTGTCTTTAATGTGCTCAGGCGTTATGGCCTGTAGCCAGCCACATTGTCCGGGTTTCAGCATGCTGAGCAGCGGCATGGCTTTGTGGGCGGCGCGCGATATGCTGTCGCGTTGTAGCTCTTCACCGTTGCTTTTCAGACCTTGCTCAAGCATCTGTCTGTATTCTTTTATCGATTCGCCCACTTGTGTAAGGATCTCCTGCTCTGCCTCCGTGTCGCCTTCTGCAAAGGCAGTGAGAGGTGCGAAGAACGATGCTTTTTGCTCTGCCGTTTTTACCGAAAGGGGCAGACGTGTTATCTGGGCAAGTGTGGCAGCGAGCGTGGCAGCATTGAACGGCTTGAACAGACAGGTTGAGAAGCCGGCTTTTTTCAGGCTTGTCATGATGCTCGGGTCATGGGCCGTCATGGCAACGGTGCTCATGTCGCTGTTCTTTACATGCTTGAGCATGTCCTTGCCGCTCATCTCCGGCATCTCTATGTCGGTGAACATTATTTGCGGTTTTGTCTCTTCTGCAAGCTTAATGGCCTCTGATGCCGATGTCGTTGTGCTGATGTTCAGTTTTGCTCCGCCAATTTTCTGTGCCATCTCCTTGAAAAGCTCAAGTTGAAGAGCGTCGTCATCAACAGCAAGAATGTTTATTTCTGTTGTCGCATCGTTGTTTCCGTTCATCGCGTCGTTTGCTCCGTTCGTTGCATCGTTGTTTTCTGTTGTCGCTTCTTTTGCTTCTGTTGAAGACCGGTTTGTTTCTACAGATGCAACATTTTCTTCAACGTCTTTCTTCTGTTTCTTTTCTTCTTTCTTTATAGGCAGGCTCACGGTGAAGCAAGAGCCTTTGCCTTCTTCCGATGTCACGGTTATGGTGCCGCCGAGCATCTGTACCACCTCGCGGGTGATAGACAGGCCCAGTCCGACACCCTCCTTGCCTTGCCCGTTTGGCAGACGTGTGAAGGCATCGAAGATGCGCTGGCAGTCGGCTTGGCTCATGCCGCGTCCCGTGTCGCTTACATATATAATAAGGTGTTGTCGAGGCGATATTCTTATTTCCACCTTCACGCCGCCCCGGTCCGTATATTTCACGGCGTTGCCGATGAGGTTACTCATGATCTGCTTCACGCGGAACGCATCGCTTCGCCACAGGTCGCCACAGTTGGTGGTCAGTGTGCCGAGCGTTATGTCGAGGCCCTTCTCTGCTGCCATTGGCTTGAACTCTTCCACACAGCTTTTTGCCAACTGTTGTGGCACGAAGCTCACGTCATGTCGTTCCGCTTTTCCGCTTTCGAGCAAGTGATAGTCGAGCAGGGCGGCAACAAGCTGTTGAAGGTGTATGGCAGAGTGGCGCATGCTGTCGATGTAGGCGAGCGCTTTCTGTCGGCTCACCTGTTCGCTGAGCAGTTCGATAAAGCCAGCTATCGATGCTGCCGGTGCTTTTATGTCGTGCGTGATGGTAAGGAGCAATCGTTCGCGTTGCGCCATAATGCGTTCCGTCTCCGTTTTCGCTTCAACGATGCGTTGTCGGTCTCTGCGTTCACGTTTTATGTCGCGCAAGATATATGCCACGAGCAAGGCAGCAATAAGTATGGCCACCAGACCTATTATGGCAATGCGCACCACCATCTTGTGTCGCGATTGCATGGCGTGGCCGAGAGCTTTTTGCAGCGCGTTCTTTTCTTCGCGTTGTATGTGTTCGAGCAGCAGACCTGTGCGCTGAGACAGTTGCAGGCTAACCCTTTGCAGCCTGTTCAGCCTTGCAGCCACGTTTTCTTGTTGACGGCTGTTTTGTCTTTGTTCCTCGTTCTGTATGTCGGTCAAGATGTTGGCTACCGAGTCGGCAATGTTTATTCGTTGTGCCGTGCTGTCGGCTTTGGTGTCGTGCAAGATGTTGGTCACGCCCACCGTGTCGGCATGTTGTCGTCTGAACGCATCGCCCAGCCTTCGGAAGAAGCCGCGTTTGCTTTTAATGATCTCATACACCTTTTCCCTTTGACCGTGTTGCCCGTACAGTTTTGAATGAATGACCACCGAGTCGCGTCCGCTCTGCAAGGCCTGCACCTTGTTTCGGTAGAAAGCGTCGCGGTTGTCAAAGGCCATAAGCTGTGCTACGCGCTTTGTGTTTTCGCGTTTCATGTGTATAAGTTCCACCAGCGTGTCTATGCGTTGGCGTTGTCCTTGGTCGGCAATGAACGGTTTGAGCTGTTTGGCCATCTGCTCAGACGTTGCTACCGACCGGTTGAAATGCGGCCACTCGCTGCCTTCGCCAAGCAACACCGACCGTTCGGCATTGTTTGTCTCAAGCAGCGAGCACACGAGGCTGTCTACCACGTCTCTGCGTTTCAACAGCTGTTCTGACGCATTGTTAAGAGCCACAAACAAGCGGCTGTTGTCATAAACCTGCCAAGTGGCGATAGCTATGACAACAGCCAGCAAGATATAGCCTGTAATGATTTTCTTACTTGTTCCGAATTTTGACATTTATCTTTATTCGTTTTTAGCTGATGGGGGATCAGCTGCGAGGGCTACCGGTTGAGGATCACTCTGCTGCTGGTGCCTCTGTGGCAGGAGCCTCTGCTGCGGGCTGCTCTGTGGCGGGAGCCTCTGTAGCGGGCTGCTCTGTGGCAGGAGCCTCTGCTGCGGGCTGCTCTGTAGCAGGAGCCTCTGTAGCGGGCTGCTCTGTGGCAGGAGCCTCTGTAGCGGGCTGCTCAACAGCAGGAGCAACAGAGTCGGTTACTGTTGTGTCTGTCTGGATGGCTACCATATCGCTGTTGGCGTTGATGTTCTTACTTGCAAATGCGTTGCTTACTGATACCATTACGATTGCTGCGATTGCTGCGAAAAATACCTTCTTCATATTCGTTAATTTTTTAAGTGTTAATAATTTTTTTTGTTTCTTTCTCCGCCACTCCCTCAAGCTTTGTCTTTATCAAGATGTTCTCTTCTGTTGAGATGTTCTCTTCTGTTGAGACGTTCTCTTCTGTTGAGATGTTTCTCTTTTTGTAGAGGAGGTTCTCTTGGTGAGAAGAACTCTTGTTTGTCGACTGCTTTGTTGTTTGTTGCGTCGTTCACTTAATAAAATGCAACGAGCGTGCCAAAACTGGCATGAAAATGTAAATCGCTGATAATCAGCAGTATAATTTTTTTAGTCCTTGTTTTCGGTATGTGGAAAAGTGTGGAAAAGGTGTGGAAAAATTCCGCACTTTTTTGTGGAATCCATTTCTTATTCGCCAATACCCAATTTCTCAATCTTGTTATAAATGGTTTTGCGGTCAATGCCGAGCAGGCGTGCAGCCTTGCTCTTGTTTCCGTTTGTCTGTTGAAGGGCTTGCTTTATGCGTTCGCGCTCCTCGTTCTCGTCATGAAGCGTGAGCGATGGCTGTTGCTGCAAGGTCGGTCCCATGGCCTGTGACAGTTCGGCTGTGGTTATCAGCCGTCCGCGTGTGAGCAGCACAGCGCGTTTCATCACGTTGTTGAGCTGTCGCAGGTTTCCGGGCCATGTGTTGCTTACGAGCATCTCAGCGGCAGAAGCATCAAATCCTTCCACATTGCGTTGCAGCTCTTCGTTGGCTTGGCGAATGAAGAGGTCGGCAAAGAGAAACAGGTCGTTGCCGCGTTCACGCAGCTGAGGCATGTAGATGGTAAACTCGTTAATGCGGTGGTAGAGATCCTCTCTGAACCGTCCTTCTGCCACGGCCTGTTCAAGATTCTCGTTGGTGGCACACACCAACCGGATGTCTACCTCTATCTCGCGGTCGCCTCCTACAGGGCGTATGCGTCGCTCCTGCAAGGCTCTCAGCAGCTGCACCTGCACGTCGTAGCTCAGGTTGCCCACCTCGTCGAGAAAGAGCGTGCCCCCGTTGGCGGTCTCAAATGCTCCTCGCTTGTCGCTGTCGGCTCCCGTGAACGAGCCTTTCTTGTGTCCGAAAAACTCTGATGCTGCCACATCCTTAGGAATGGCCCCGCAGTCGAGAGCGAAGAACGGCTTGTCGCTACGGCTGCTCAGCTCATGAATGCGCCGTGCCACATATTCCTTGCCCGTGCCGCTTGCTCCAAGAATGAGCACCGACATGGGGGTGGGAGCAACGAGCTGTACATAGCTGTAAAGCTGCTTTGAGGCCTCGCTCTTGCCCTCAAGGTATCTTGGCACGTTAGAGCTGGTCTCAGCTTTGGTCTCATTGCTCTTGTTTGAAGAGCTGTGAGAGCCTTTGTGTGGTGTTGAAGGGGGCGGGGTAGAGGCATCAGCTGTTGCTGGCGTGTCGGCAGCCTGCGCCAATGCGTCCTTTATTTTCTGAAGAAGAATGTCGGGTTGCACGGGCTTGGCAATGTAGTCGGCAGCTCCCAGTTTCATCGCGAGCACCGCGTTCTGCACCTCGGCATAATTGGTCATGACGATAAACGGCGCGTTGTGTCCACGCTTACGCATCCATCCAAGCAGGAACAGTCCGTCGTGGTCGGGCAACCGCAGGTCCGACAGCACCAGGTCAGGCTTGGTGCCATCCATCAACAGCCGTGCGGCAGCGCCCACGCTTGTGGCTCTGCTCGTTTCAAATCCTTTCTTCTTCAGCCATGTCTGCATCATTGTGCCGAAGGCCAAATCGTCTTCTACAATTAATATGTGTGTCATCCAATTTGTTTAGTTTCTCCAAACCGCTTTCTTAGTTAAGCGACTGAATTTCTTTTTCCGACAGTCCTGTATAAGCCATTATTTTTTCAATCTCGTTCTCACATTCGTTCTCTTCTTTCTTGAAGAGAGGGAGCATGAGAATTATTGTTTGTTGCAAATTTAGACAAAAAAAATGACATTAATGGTTTGGTATGGAAAAATCTCATTACCTTTGCCGTAAATACATTAAAAAACGAACCGTCTTAGAGACATTTCTTACAGCCTATGAGCATACAACAAACCGACATACCACAAGAGTTTAGCCAGTTTTATCTTAAGGATGTGACGTTTGTCAACCTTATGATGCGACGAATCTACAACGTCCTTATCGTGGCCAACCCCTACGATGCTTTCATGCTTGAAGACGACGGGCGCGTGGAGGAGAAGATCTATAACGAGTATATGGAGCTTGGCTTGCGCTATCCGCCCACGTTCACACAGGTGAGCACCACCGAGGAGGCACGCCGCGTGCTGAGCACCATGAACATAGACCTCGTGATCTGCATGCCTGGCAACGCCGACAACGATGCCTTCACCGTGGCTCGCGACATCAAACACTCGTTTCCCAACATCCACTGTGTGGTCCTCACGCCCTTCTCTCATGGCATCACGCGCCGCATGCAGAACGAGGACCTGAGCATCTTCGACTATGTGTTCTGCTGGCTCGGCAACACCAACCTCATCCTTTCCATAATAAAGCTCATCGAGGACAAGATGAACATCGAGCACGACATCCATGAAGATGGCGTGCAGATGATTCTGCTTGTCGAGGACAGCATACGCTTCTACAGCTCCATTCTGCCCAACCTCTATAGCTATATCCTCCTGCAGAGCCAACGTTTCTCAACCGAAGCGTTGAACCGCCACACCGCCACGCTGCGCATGCGCGGTCGCCCAAAGGTGGTGCTTGCCCGCACCTATGAGGAGGCGATGGCTCTCTATGACAAATATTCGGCCAACACGTTAGGCGTGATCAGCGACGTGCGCTTCCCCATAGGGGGCGTGAAAGACCCCGAGGCGGGTCTCAAACTGCTGCGTGCCATAAGAGCCAAGGACGAGTATGTGCCGCTCATCATCGAGAGCTCTGAGGCCCATAACCGTGAGCGTGCTGAGGCCGAGGGCTTCCGCTTTGTCGATAAAAACTCGAAGAAGATGAGTCTTGACCTGCGCCGCCTGCTGGAGGAACACATGGGCTTCGGCGATTTCATCTTCCGCGACCCCAAGACCCATGCCGAGATAATGCGCATTCACAGTCTGAAAGAGCTTCAAGACAACATTTTCAAGATCCCTGACGACTCCATGCTCTACCACATCTCGCGCAACCACATGAGCCGTTGGCTCTCTGCCCGCGCCATCTTCCCCGTGTCGGCGTTCCTGAAGAACGTCACATGGCACAAGCTACAGGACGTTCAGGCTCACCGTAAAATAATCTT
The DNA here is from genome assembly GCA_900543975.1 of uncultured Prevotella sp. Lineage (GTDB taxonomy): Bacteria > Bacteroidota > Bacteroidia > Bacteroidales > Bacteroidaceae > Prevotella. The sequence goes on from UQTI01000017.1 coordinate 38,875, forward strand.
CGATGCCATTGTGCAGTATCGTCACATGAAGAACATTGGTGTGGTGGCTGTGTTTGACCGTCTGAAGTTTGACGCCTACTCCCATTTCGCCCGCATTGGCGAAGGCTCGCTTGGCGGCAAGGGGCGCGGCCTGGCTTTCCTTGACAGCGTGATAAAGCGTCATCCCGACTTCAACCAATATAAGGGTGTGAGCGTGCAGATACCAAAGACCGTGGTGCTCTGTACCGACGTGTTCGACCGCTTCATGGAGCAGAACAACCTCTACCAGATAGCGCTCAGCGATGCGCCCGACGAGGAGATCCTGAAACATTTCCTTCGCGCACAGTTGCCCGACTCGCTGATAGCCGATTTCTTCACCTTCTTCGATGCCACGCACAGTCCGATAGCCATACGCTCCAGCTCGTTGCTCGAAGATGCCCACTACCAACCCTTCGCAGGCATCTACAGCACATACATGATTCCGTGGCTCGACGACAAGTATGCCATGCTCTCCATGCTGGCGTGTGCCATCAAGGGCGTCTATGCCTCGGTCTATTATAAAGACTCTAAGGCCTACATGACAGCCACGAGCAACGTCATAGACCAGGAAAAGATGGCTGTGATCTTGCAGCAGGTCGTGGGCAAGCAATATGACGGACGCTTCTATCCCAACATCAGCGGCGTGCTGCGCTCCATCAACTATTATCCCATTGGCGACGAGCAGGCTGAAGACGGCATAGCGTCGCTGGCCTTGGGTCTTGGCAAGTATATCGTGGACGGCGGACAGACGCTGCGCGTGTCGCCATATCATCCTAACCAGGTGTTGCAGACGAGCGAGCTGGAGACCGCCCTGCGCGAGACACAGACACGCTTCTATGCTCTCGACACCACACATGTGGGCAACGATTTCCAGGTCGACGACGGCTTCAACATAGAGCGCGTAAAGGTGAAGGAGGCTGTGGGCGATGGCTCCATAACCTATCTCGCCTCCACCTACGACCCCTATGACAACGTCATGCGCGACGGCATCTACGAGGGTGGGCGCAAGGTCATAACGTTCTCTGCCGTGCTTCAGCAAGACGTGTTCCCGCTGCCCGAACTGCTACAGATGTCCATGCGCTACGGCGCCGAGAGCATGCGCCGCCCCGTGGAGATCGAGTTTGCCTGCAACCTCAACGACGACCGCACGGGCGAGTTCTACCTCTTGCAGATCCGTCCCATCGTCGACTCTAAGCAGATGCTCGATGAAGATGTGGCTGCCGTGCCCGATGAGGCTTGTCTGCTGCGCTCGCACAACTCGTTGGGCCACGGCATCAACGACGACGTGGTCGACGTGGTTTATGTGAAGACCGACGACGATTTCACAGCCATGAACAACCCCGCCATTGCCGACGACATAGAGCGCATAAACCGCACGTTTCTTGACAGCGGACGGGGCTATGTGCTTGTGGGGCCGGGACGTTGGGGCTCAAGCGACTATTGGTTGGGCATTCCCGTGAAATGGCCACACATAAGTGCGGCAAAGGTCATCGTGGAGGTGGCGCTGAAAAACTATCGCGTGGACCCCAGTCAGGGCACCCATTTCTTCCAAAACCTCACGAGCTTCGGCGTGGGCTATTTCACCGTCGACACCAACCGTGCCGACGGCGGACTCTTCCGAAAGGATCTTCTCGACCTCATGCCGGCTGTGGAGGAGACCCGGTATGTGCGTCATGTGCGTTTCAGCTCGCCTCTGCGCATCATGATGGACGGCAAGAAACAGGAGGGCGTTGTGCTTGTGCCTCAGGCTGAGTAGGCGTTCGCTTTGTGTCAACTCGTTTCTTGTCCACTTGTTTGTTGTTGAGCAAGTTGGAAACTTGCCCAACTTAAGTTAAGTAAGTTAAGAAAGCAAAAAACTTGACAAATATCATCTGAAAAACTTGCAATTATAAGACGAAACTCTTATCTTTGCAATGTTTTTCATGGTATTAGATTTAAGGTTAACAAAAAGATGGGGACACAGCGGTGCCCCCTTTTTTATGCCCTTAAGTTTTTAGCGCGTTTAAATGAAAAAACTCTAACAACCTTTCGCGTTTCTTGAAAAAAACATATACCTTTGCATGCTTGAAAAGAAACGAAGAAAACTGAGATTATAAAAAAGATAATGATTGAGAAAATGAAACAATGTAAATTTTTACTCATGTTGCTCATGCTCTTTATCGGCATGGGCGCTTATGCACAAACCACGGTTGAGTTTGTGGCAGGAACCGACAAAGGTTCAAACAGCAAATTTGGCACTTTTGCTGCATCTGACCAGATAGAGAAAGATGGTGTGACCATGTCGTCAGACAACGCCGTTTTTGATGCCGACGTGTATCAGACACAGAAAACCGCTTTCTCAAATCGCAAGCTCACATTCTCTTCCAAGAAGAACATCACGAAGATAGAGTTTGAGGGTGGCGAGAACCTCGCGCTGCTCACAGCCGACAGCTTCGATGCCTCTACAGGCGTGTGGAGCGGCAAGGCAACAGACATCCGTTTCACCATAAGCAGCAAGGGACTGGTAAAGTTTACCAAGGTCACCGTCACTCTTGACGACGCATCTAATGTTGTTGACAGCAAGAACATCTTTACCGAGACCTTCGACAAGATGGACGGTGAAGGCGGCAACGACGACAATTTTGACGTGTTGAACTCTCCCTTCGGCAACTTGTCTTCTGACGACTGCGACAACGCCGGATGGAGCTACTGGGGTCTCAGCAACGGCAAGGCCGACAAGTGTGTGCGTATAGAGATGTCGGCTTCGTTGACCACACCTGCTCTTACCAATCTTAAGGGCGATGCCTTCCTCTTCTTCCGTGCGGCACAGAACCGCAATGTTGCTACCTCCATTAATCTGTCTATATCGGGTGAAGGCTCTCTCTCTGAGAATAGCGTAAAGCTGGAGAAGACGTTTAACGATTATGTGGTTCTCATCAAGGACGCCACACCCGAGACCAAGGTCACGTTTTCATGTAGCATAGCTGGATGTTTCTTCCTTGACAACGTCAAGATTGAGCGTGCCATCGTGCTCGACGAGGCTACCGACAACGCCCAGACGCTGAGCGACAACGACAAGCTCACCGTGAACGTGGCTTTCAACCGTCCGCTCTCTCCCGACTATTGGAACACCGTTGCCCTGCCCTTCGATGTGCAGGCTGCCGACATGTCAAAGATCTTTGGCGAGGACGTAAAGGTCAAGGCGTTTGACCGTTGGGATGCCGCTGCACAGACCCTCTTCTTCAAAGATGCCGCCGCCATCGTGGCAGGCACACCTTACCTCGTGAAGCCCTCAGAGGCTGTAGGCTCTCTCATGCTCACCGACATCAAGGTCGTAGCCGACGCCAAAACCGTGACCTCCGGTCCCGTTGCCTTCCATGCTGTCTTCAGCCCCACAACCATCAACGCAAGCGATGTGTTCCTCGGCACCGATGGCATGCTATACCGTCCCGACACCGACGTGGAGGGCGCTGACAACATGAAGGGCTTCCGTGCTTTCTTCTCTGGTCTCACCGACCTGACCAACGCCAAGGTCAACATTGACGGAACGCTTACATCTATCGACAGCATCAGCGGCAACGCTTCGGTTGAGGCTGCCAAGGTCTACACCATCGACGGACAGTATGTCGGCAACAGCACCAAGGGTCTGAAGAAGGGCTTCTACATTGTGGGAGGCAAGAAAGTTGTGTTATAAACAAAAAAAGAAAAAATAGGCGATGTCTATCGTCGCTTCCGACAAGTTATGGAAAAGAAAATTTACTCTGAACCCCAAATACAGATCTTAGAGATTGATGTAGAGGACACGATGGTGAACAAAACCTCTAGGTTGTATGACCAAAACCAGATTGTGGTTGATCCAACCACTATAGGCAAGGGCAATGCCAACAATGCCGCTTCGAAGATAACAATCAACGGGGTGTGGGACGATAAATAAAACCTTTTTTCCAAAAAAACGAAAGAAAGGTTTAAAAGCAAAAACTTATTGTTAGAGGCAAAGGTCAGACATGCACAACGAGGCGTGTCTGGCCTTTGTTTGTATGACCGATTTTGTTAAATTTCTCCAAGAAGGGCCATTTAGCCCTTTACCGATGCTGTGTTTGTCGCATTTTATTTGTATTTTTGCCATGCCTAAAAAGGGCGTATGTCCTTTTTTAAGTAGTAAGCGTGTCCGCGATGCAGCCTTTTTTTTAATCATTATGCTTGTTACCTTTGC
>UQTI01000018.1 GCA_900543975.1 uncultured Prevotella sp.
GACTGCAAGCAGTTGTAAAATAATTCATAAAACGGCCTAATGACCGTTTTGGGTTTAACATTTTTGCATTCTTCACAAAGCATTTTTGCAAGCCAAAACATTATCACTTGAGGATTGTAAACATGGCATTTGCGAAGCGTAACCATGGCATTTGCGATGCGTAACCATGGCATTTGCGAAGCGTAACCATGGCATTTACGAAGCGTAAACAAGGCACTTATGTTTACAAGAACGCGATGGTCAGTCCGGCCATGACGATGCTCACCATCGACATGAGCTTTATGAGGATGTTAAGCGAAGGTCCGGAGGTGTCCTTGAACGGGTCGCCCACGGTGTCGCCCACGATTGTGGCCTTGTGGTTTTCGCTGCCTTTGCCTTCAAAGTGGCCTTCCTCAATCATCTTCTTCGCGTTGTCCCATGCGCCGCCCGAGTTTGACATGAACACGGCGAGGGTGAAGCCTGCCGCGAGACCGCCTGTGAGCAGGCCGAGCACGCCAGCCACACCGAGCACAAGACCCACGACGATGGGTATGATGATGGCGAGCAGCGACGGGATGATCATCTCACGCTGAGCGCTTCGCGTGCTGATCTCCACGCAACGTCCATAGTCGGGTGTTGCCTTGCCTTCGAGAATGCCCTTTATCTCACGGAACTGTCGTCGCACTTCCTGAACCATCGACTCGGCAGCCCGTCCAACGGCACCCATGGTCAGTCCGCAGAACAAGAACGCCGCCATGGCTCCAAGGAATGCTCCCACGAGCACCTTCGGGTTGATGAGGTTTACCTGGAAAAACTCAATGAAGTCGATTGTCGTGGCGTTTGTCGGGTCGAAGATGTTGCCCGCGGCGTCAACATATTGTATGCCGTTCTCCACGGCCCGCATCATCGCAATCTTTATCTCCTCTATGTAAGATGCCAGCAGGGCGAGAGCCGTTAGAGCAGCAGAGCCGATGGCAAAGCCCTTGCCCGTGGCTGCTGTGGTGTTGCCAAGAGCATCGAGGGCGTCTGTGCGCTCACGCACCTCCTCGCCCAAGCCGCTCATCTCGGCGTTGCCGCCGGCATTGTCGGCGATGGGTCCATAGGCGTCTGTTGCAAGGGTTATGCCGAGCGTTGACAACATGCCCACGGCTGCTATGCCTATGCCGTAGAGACCTGTGCTTATCGACGTTGCCGAGAGCGACATGTCGAAGCCGTTGGCGCAGAGGTAGCTGAGCATGATGGCCACGGAGATGGTTACAACGGGGATCATCGTAGAGATCATGCCCGTGCCTATGCCTTTTATAATGACGGTGGCGGGACCTGTCTGCGATGCCTCCGCAATTTTCTGTGTCGGCTTATAGCTGTGTGAGGTGTAATATTCGGTTGCCTGTCCAATGACCACACCGGCCACAAGACCGCTGATGACGGCGAACGACAGTCCGAGCCAGTTTTCTATGCCGAGCAGATACAATATTATAAAGGTGGCGACGGCAATGAGAACCGCGCTCACGTTGGTGCCGAGGCCCAACGAGTGGAGCAGCTCCTTCATCGTTGCGCCCTCCTTTGTGCGCACCATGAAGATGCCGATGAGCGACAGGAAGATGCCTATCGCCGCGATGACCATTGGCGCTATGACAGCACGCAGCTGCATGTCGCCGTTCATGGCGAAGGCCGTAGCGCCCAGAGCAGCAGTAGAGAGGATGGAGCCGCAATAGCTCTCATAGAGGTCGGCACCCATGCCAGCCACGTCGCCCACGTTGTCGCCCACGTTGTCGGCAATGGTCGCGGGGTTGCGCGGGTCGTCTTCAGGTATGTTGGCCTCCACCTTGCCCACAAGGTCGGCGCCCACATCGGCAGCTTTGGTGTATATTCCGCCTCCCACACGGGCGAAGAGAGCCTGTGTTGAGGCGCCCATGCCGAAGGTCAGCATGGTGGTGGTAATGGTTACGAGGGCTGTGCTCTCGCCTTCATACACAGCGTTGAGAACAACAAACCAGATGGCGATGTCGAGCAGTCCGAGACCCACCACAACGAGACCCATCACGGCTCCGCTTCGGAAGGCAATCTTCAGACCTTTGTCCAGTCCTGTGCGTGCACCGTTGGCCGTGCGTGCCGATGCATAAGTGGCGGTCTTCATGCCGAAGAAGCCAGCCAAGCCTGAGAACAAGCCGCCTGTAAGGAACGCGAATGGCACCCACGGGTTCTGCACTTTCATCACATAAGCCATGAAGGCAAAGATGACGGCGAGCACCACAAACACGATGGCCACAACCTTATATTGCTGCTTAAGATAAGCCATGGCACCTTTTCTCACATGTGCCGCAATCTCTTTCATCCGGTCTGTGCCTTCATCTTCTTTCATCATTGAGCGGAAGAAGAACCATGCCATTCCCAACGCCACGACGCTGGCTATGGGGATAAGCCAAAATACTGATGGAATGTTGTTCATAACGATTTATTTATTAGGTTTATAATAGATGCCTCTTGTCTCCTCGTTTACTGTCCTTTGAGCAAACAAATCGGATATGCAAATATAAGAAATATGTAGATACAAAAGGTGAAAAACACGATATTTTTTTTCAAAAAGCTTTTATCCTCAGTCCTTGCCATAAAAATGTTTTGCATCATTTTGATTGTTTTTGTTGCTATTTCGTATATTTTTGTTAACTTTGCACCCGTTATTATAACAAATCGATTAGATTTAGGTTAAGGATAATGCAAATCATGGCTGCCATTCTTTAAAGACCGCCACATTATTAGAGAGAGACTATGGAAGCAATAAACAGTTTTTTCACAGCGTTCAGCGCGTTTCTGTGGGGATGGCCCATGATCGTCCTCCTTTTGGGAACCCACATTTTTCTCACCATCCGCCTTCGCTTTCCGCAGCGCAAAATCTTTAAGGCCATCGCGTTGTCTGTGAAACGCGACAAGCAGGCCACGGGCGACGTGTCACAGTTTGGCGCTTTAGCCACCGCCCTTGCTGCCACCATAGGCACGGGCAACATCATTGGCGTGGCAACGGCCATTGCCTTGGGTGGTCCCGGAGCTGTGTTCTGGTGTTGGCTTACAGGTGTCTTCGGCATCTCTACCAAATATGCCGAGGGGTTGCTTGCCGTGAAATATCGTGTGAAGACCAAACGAGGTCAGATGATTGGCGGTCCTATGTATGCTCTTGAGAAAGGGTTGGGCTGGAAATGGCTTGCCGTGCTCTTCGCCATCTTTGCAACCCTTGCCTCTTTCGGCATAGGCAGCACCGTTCAGGCCAACGCCATCTCCACGCTTGTAGAGAACCAATATAACGTCTCGCCCTACATCACAGGTCTTGTTGTCACCGCCCTTGGTGCGGCCGTCATCGTGGGTGGCGTGAAGTCGATAGCCAAGGTGTGCGGCATGCTTGTGCCCTTCATGGCCATCTTTTATGTGTTGGGTTGCATCTACATCCTGTTTGTGAACCATGCTTATCTGCTCCCTGCTCTTCAGGTAATCTTCGATTCGGCGTTCACCACAAAGGCTGCCGGCGGTGGCTTTGCCGGCAGCACACTCATCATGGCCGCGCGTTATGGCATTGCCCGCGGCTTGTTCTCCAACGAGTCGGGTCTTGGCTCCGCGCCCATTGTTGCCGCTGCTGCCCAGACGCGCAATCCGGTCCGTCAGGCGTTGGTGTCGTCCACAGCCACGTTCTGGGACACGGTTGTCATCTGTGCGCTCACAGGCCTGGTCATCACCTCCAGCATCATTGCCTATCCCGACATCGACTATCATAACGGTGCCGCCCTTACCAAGGTTGCCTTCAGCAAGATTCCGTATATCGGAGCGCCGCTGCTCACCTTCGGTCTCTCCACCTTCGCCTTCAGCACAACCCTTGGCTGGAGCTATTATGGCGAACGTTGTGTCGAGTATCTCAAGGGTAAGCGCTGGATGCTTTTCTATCGCATGATCTACATCGTGAGCATCTTTGTGGGCAGCGTTGTCAATCTGGCGTTGGTGTGGAACCTTGCCGACTGCATGAATGCTCTCATGGCCATCCCTAACCTTTTGTCTCTCATCTGTCTTAGCGGCATCATCGTTCATGAGACCCGCAAGTATCTGTGGCGCGGACAACTCGATAGGGAAATGGACGAAAAGGAAATAGAGGAACTGGAATAAGAACCTCTTGATGCGAAACGTTCAAGACCGTTTTTAAAAAACGGCATAATGACAATTTTATGATGGTATAATGACAATTTTAAAAAGCCGTTGCCCTGTTCCTGAGCTACGGCTTTTTTGATTGTCAAATAGAGACATAAGCATACTTTCCGAATACCTAAATCTTGGTATTCGTTTCTTTTCAAAATACCTATTTTTTGGTATTGCGCACCTTTCCAAACCTTAATATCTTTGCATCGAAAAAACGTTAAGCCGTTGATGGCTTTATGTTTATGTGATTTTTAAAGAGCACAACACAAAGGCTTTTTATGCACATAGCCCAGTTTTTCACTAACAGATGCAACATGAAGAGGAACATTCTTTTATTGATATTTTTTCTGATCGAGACAGCAGCGGTCATGGCCGGAACTGGACGTTACACCGTGTCGGGCAGGGTGCTCGACGAGCACGACCTTAAGCCGTTGCCTTATGCCACCGTGAAGGTGCTGAATCTCGAGCTGTGGGCCATCACCGATGAAGGTGGTGCGTTCACCATTGCCAATGTGCCCGAGGGAGCCACTACCTTAGAGATAACCACGTTGGGTTATGTCACACGCTCCATCTCCTTCTCGCTCAGCCACAATACCGATCTTAAGAACATACGTCTGAAAGAAGACAACCTCAGCTTGCCGGGCGTGGAGGTGACAGCCCGCAAGCAGTCGACCACGGGCACCACCACCTACACCCTCGACCGCACCACCCTCGACCACTCGCAGGTTCTCTCGCTCAACGACATCATGTCGTTGCTGCCTGGCGGACAGACCGTCAACTCGACCCTTATGAACGACACGCGCCTCGCCCTACGTTCGAGCACAGGCGAGCGTGGCAACGCCGCCTTCGGCACAGCCATAGAGGTCGACGGCATGCGTCTCGACAACAACGCGAGCATGAGCGAGACCCAGTCGGCATCAACCCGCAACGTAGCCGCATCCAACATAGAGAGCGTGGAGGTCATTGCAGGAATACCCGGTGTCGAGTATGGCGACGTGTCTAACGGCGTGGTCAAGGTGAACACCCGCCGCGGCCACTCGCCATGGATCGTTGAGGCATCCGTAAACCCCTACACCCGTCAGGTGGCGCTGAGCAAGGGCTTGACGTTGGGCCATCGTGGCGGCACGCTCAACTTCTCGCTTGAGCATGCCCGCTCCTTTGCCGACATCGCCTCGCCCCACACCGCCTATAACCGCAACATCCTCTCGGCAACCTACAGCAAAGCCTTTGCTCTTCGCGGCACCACCCTCAACCTCACGGCAGGTCTTACAGGCAACATCGGCGGCTACAACTCAGAGGCCGACCCCGATGCTTTCCGCGACACCTACCAGCGTCAGCGCGACAACCTGTTGCGCGGCAACATGCAGCTCGACTGGCTCTGCAACACCCGCAGCGCCGGCGTGTTCAACGTCAACCTGCAGGCAGCGTTCTCTTATGCCGACAAGCGCTCCGAGAGCTATGTCAACACCTCGTCGTCATCGTCACAGGCTTATCTGCACACCATGACCGACGGCTACGCCATCGCCCGCGACTATGCCGATGGCATGGGCACGGGCAGCATTGTCCTCGGTCCCACAGGCTATTGGTATGTGCGCTCCTACAACGACCAGAAGCCGCTGAGCCTGCAACTGAAGCTCAAGGCCGACTGGACACGCCGCCTCCGTGGAGCCGTGAACCGCTTGACGGTGGGCAGCGAACTGAACACGTCGCGCAACAACGGTCAAGGAACCTATTATGAGGACATGCGCCTTGCCCCCACCTGGCGCCCATACGACTACAGCACGCTGCCCACCATGCGCAACCTCGCCCTCTTTGTCGAGAACCGTCTGACCCTGGGTCCGCTGCTCCTTGTGGCAGGTCTACGCGACGACATAACGATGATCAGCGGCTCCAGCTATGGCACAGCCAGCAGTCTGTCGCCCCGTCTCAACGCCCGCTATAATATAATAAAAGGTGGGAGCGCCTCGCTCACCATCCATGCAGGCTACGGCAAGAGCGTCAAGCTGCCGTCGTTTCAGGTGCTCTATCCAGCCGACACCTACACCGACCGACTGGTGTTCACCCCCGGCTCCACCGCCGACAACAAGGCCTATTATGCCTACTACACCAACGTGCAGCGCGCCCTTTACAACAGCGACCTCAAGTGGCAACGCACCCATCAGGTCGAGGCAGGCGCCGATGCAACCCTCGGCAAGGCACGTCTCAGCGTGTCAGCCTTCTGGAGTCGCACCTACGACCCCTACCAGACGGTCAACCTCTACACCCCGTTCGCTTATAACCAGACTTCACAGTCGGCCCTTGAAGGTTGTGGCATAGCCGTTGCCGACCGCCTTTACAGCGTAGACCCCACAACAGGAGTGGTGACCGTGACCTCATCCGCCAACGGCCAGACCACGACGCTCCCTTACACCACGCGCCACACCTACACCTCCAACCGCCAGTATGTCAACGGTTCGCCCGTGACGCGCTACGGTCTTGAGTGGGTGGCCGAGATGCCGCTGGTGAGCAACCGCCACACCGTCGGTCTGTCGCTGCGTTTCGACGGCAACTATTATCATTATCGCGGCGTCGACCGCACGCTCATAGCAGGTGCCCCCAACGGTGTGGGCGACCAAGCCTCCACCTCAGGCCAGCAGCCCCTCATTGGCTATTATGTGGGCAGCAACATAACCTCGGCATCAGCCGCCAGCACACCGTCGGTGAGCAACGGCGTGTTAAACAAAAGTTGCAGCATGAACACCACGCTCACCGCCCGCATACCGCGTCTGCGTCTTGTCATGACCATGCGCCTGGAGACAACCTTCCTCAACTATCGCCGCAACCTGTCAGAGAACCGCACGACGATTGCTCTCGACCAGGCCGGCGATGTGACAGGCACCCCCTATGACGGACAGAAAGACCGTTATGTGGCCGTCTATCCCGAGTATTACTCGACATGGGACACCCCCACCGCCCGCATACCCTTTGCCGAGGCCTTGCTTGCAGCCAAGGACAGCGACCCGGCGTTGTATCGCCAGTTGAGCGCCCTGATCGTGCGTAGTAACACCGCCTACTATTTCAATCCGCAGCGCGTGTCGGCCTACTGTTCCGCCAACTTCTCCGTGACCAAGGAGATAGGCCGTTGGGTCAGCTTGTCGTTCTATGCCAACAACTTCTTCAACAACATGGCAAAGGTGCGCAACACACAGACGGGTCTCGAGACATCGCTCTTCAACAGCGGTTACATTCCGAAGTTCTATTATGGCGCATCGGTAAGGATAAAGATCTAATGTAAAAAAGAAAAGCTTTAATGTAAAAAAAGAAAAGCTCTAATGTAAAAAAGAAAAGCTCTAATTTAAAAATAGAAATCTCTAATATAAAAAAATGATAAAAAAGAACATCCTGACATATCTCTTCCTCGTCATGCTCACGCTCCTCACATCGTGCAGCTACGACGAGAAGATCGGCACCTACAATGTGGAGGTGCAGCTGAGCGAGGCCGTGGCCGACGTGCCTGTGGTCATGACCAACGCCACGGGCAGCACAGCCACCGCCATGACCGACGGGAGCGGCACCGCACGTTTCACCCTGCCTGCCGGCATCTACAGCGTTAGTGCCTCAAAGGTCACCGACGATGCCTACTTCCGCCATGTCTGCAACGGCTCCCTCGCCGACATAGCCATAGGCAGCGGCACCACCACCGTGGCTCTGCCCGTGACCGTGACCGCCATGCAGACCGCCAACCCCATCCTCATAAAAGAGCTTTACGTTGGCGGTTGCCAGAAGAACGACGGGTCGGGCAAGTTTGCCAAGGACAAATGCATCATCCTCTACAACAACTCGTCAGAGCCCGTGTCGCTCAACAACATGGGCTTCGGCATGATTGAACCCTACAACGCCGAAGCCAACACCCACTTGTTCCTCAACGGCGGAAAGCTCGACTATGCCGATGCCGACTGGGTGCCGGCCATCAACGGCGTGTGGTTCTTTCAAGACGGATGCGTCATTGAGCCTTACTCGCAACTGGTGGTCAACGTTCATGGCGCCATTGACAACACGCAGACCTACACCAACTCGGTCAACTATGCCAACGCCGCCTATTATTGCATGTATGACGTGGAGGCCACGAGCAGCGATGGCGGCAAATATATAAACACCATGTATTATCCTTCGCCTGCCGATGTGATAAGCACAAGCCACTATCTGAAGGCTGTGAAATATGGCAAGGGCAATGCGTGGCCCATGAGTCAGACCTCGCCAGCTGTCGTCTTGTTCCGCACCGAGGACATCACACCGAAGGCTTATGCCGAAGAGGCGGCAAACATAATATACCCCACGGGCAAAGAGGGCAACATCGTCTATGCCTGTCTGAAGCTGCCACGCCGATGGGTCGTCGATGCTGTGGAGGTGTATAACACCACGGCGCTCGCCAACTGCAAGAAGCGTCTCACCTCCGACCTCGACGCCGGCTACGCCCCGCTGACAGGAGGCTACGGCCACTCATTGATAAGAAAGGTGGAGACGACCGTCGACGGCCACGCCATCTATCAAGACACCAACAACTCAAGCAACGATTTCTATGAAGCCGACAATTGTTCTCTTCGTTAGCATGTTGAGCATGCCCGCCATGGCGCAGCGCGACTTCCTGCTCACCAAGCAGCGTAACGTGTGGCTCACATCGGCCAACGCCGCTGCGCTCACGACGTTCAGCGACAGCACCATAGCCCACGCCACGCTCTCTTACAGTCATGCCGACGGCACCCGCCGCTCGCTCTCCGACGGCAAGAGGCAGGACGTTTATGGCGCCGACGTGCAGTCGTTCTTCCGTCTCTCGCCCTCCATTGTGGCTTATGGCCGCGCCGCCTATGAGAACCGAAGCGTGACCGAAGCGGCGGGCAGCATGTTCTTCCCGACAAGCCAGCTGATGCCTTTCGACCTCGTGGAGGAAGATGAGGGCAACGCCGGCGACAAGGGCATGGAGACCTTCAACGTTGATGGCGCCATAGGGTGGCAGGTGACACGCCACATGGCGATTGGTGCACAGCTCAACTACAGCTCAGGCACCTATGCCAAGCACCGCGACCTGCGCCACAGCAACACGCTGATGGACCTCGATGCGCGGGTCAGCGCCTTCTTACGGTTGCCTCACAACAGTGGGGTAGGGGCAGGACTGGTCTACCGCCGTCGCAGCGAGACTATGCTGTTTAAAACCTACGGCACCACCGACCGCATCTACACCACGCTCGTCGACTATGCCAACGGTCAGGGCGAACACGAGACCTTCGGCACCGAGGGGTTCACCGACAGCAAGAACGAGTTGCCGCTGCTTTCTGAGCAGGTGGGCGTCACGGCACAAGGTGCTTACGACCGCTTGTTTGCTGAAGCCACCTACACCCACCACACGGGCTACTATGGCCGCAAGTCGCAATATAGCGCGTCGCACGAGCGACATCATGGCGACCTCCTTGCCCTTCGTCTGCGTTACGACCTTGCACGCAAGGCGCAACGCCTGATATGGGTGGACCTGCAGATGATCACCGAGCAGCTCACGGCAGAGCGCGAAAACTACCGTCGCACGACAGCTACCAACGGCTCCTCTGTCACCTATTATGAATATTTTGAGCCAACGAAGATGGCAGACAAAGTGCAGACCTACGGCACAGCTGCCGTGACCGCCTACTGGAAGCCCGCCGCCGACATATACCTGTGGCACCTCAACGCCGGTCTCGATTTCTGGACACGCCGCCAGACGGCCTACGTCTTCACGGCCGCCCACACCGCCACACCCCACCTCGTGGCGCCGTTCGTCCTCGCCCGTCGCAGTCTGCTCACCCGCAACCGCTCGCTGTGGTCGGCCCAGGTGCGCTGCACAGCCGTCACGGGCAGCAACGACGGTGTGGTTGCCGATGCCTCTCTTTCTTACGAGATGCCGCTGCGTGGCACGAAGTTGAGGCCTTGCCTTGCGCTCAACTACTGCTTCTCGCGTGTGTCGGGTGCCACGCGCAACGGCGTTGGCGTCACGGCTTCAGCAACGTTTTAGGACTTATTTTAAACGAAACATAAACAAAAAAGACAACGGATATGAAAAAAATTTTTACTCTTATCATCGCTTGCATAGCAGCGATCGCAGCCACGGCACAGACCGAGGGCGCAACAGCAACATGGGGTCTCACAGGCGAAGGCACAGAGGCTAACCCCTACTGCATCTACACCGCCGATGACCTTTACGCCATGGCAAAAAACTGTAACGCCGACCACAAAGGCACAGGCGAGTATTTTGTTCTGAAGAACGACATCGACTTTGGGGGCTCGGCCGAAACGCCGATGCAGCTCCCCGCCATCGGCAAGGACGGCAACGCACAGATAGCAAAGATAGCCTATGGCTTCGACGGCACCTTCGACGGTGCCGGCCACACCATCAGCGGCATCTACCACACCGAGGCGGGCAACAACGCCAAAGGAAAATATAACGCCCTCTTTGGCTGCATCGACAAGAACGGCGTGGTCAAGAACCTCGTGATCAGCAAAGACAACCACATCACAAGCTACAACTATGTGGGAACCGTCGCCTCGCTGAACATGGGACTCATCCAGAACTGTACCAACTATGCCGATGTCACAGCCACCGGCTTTGCCGCTGCCGGCATCTGCGGCTTTATGGTCAACGGCACAGGCACCGTTAAAAGCTGCAAGAACACAGGCAACGTGAAGGCCATGACCTATGCTTCGGGCATCTGCGGCGGCTCACAGTCGGGCAAATCAATAAGTGCCTATAGCTATCTTATCGAGAATTGCTCCAACAGCGGTGATCTGTCAACCACCAATGGAGTAGGTTCTGCCGGCATCGCCGGCTCTTACTCGGGTGCTGTGAAAAACTGCACCAACTACGGCATCACAGACGACACCAAGGGGACCGCCAAATCAAGACAATATACCGCCGGCATCGTGGCTTGTGCAAGCTTCGCTGTCGACATTGACGGCTGCAACAACTACGGCACCGTGAACGGCGTGAAGAACGTGGGTGGCATCGTTGGCAACGTGATGAAAGGCGACGAGGCAGCTACCGTCATCAGAAACTGTGTGAACGAAGCTGCTGTGAACGGACAGGATGCTTATGTTGCCGGCATCGTCGCCAACACGGCTCGCGCCAAGGAACTGGTGTCGGTATCAAGCTGCACCAACAAGGGTGAGGTGTCTACCACCGCCACCACCGAGTTTATCGGCAACCTGCGCGGCAACAGCACCATAGCTCTTGGCGAGGGCAACATCATTGCCGACGGTCTCACAGCCTACGATCTCGACCCCAAAGGCACAGGCATCAACAACGTTGGGCTTGGCGCAACAGCCAAGAACGGCAAGTTTGTAAAGAACGGACGTGTCGTGATCATCAACAACGGTAACGTATATAACCTTAACGGAACAAAATTCTGATTTATGCGAAAAATCATATCGCTCCTCTTCTGCCTTGGCGGCTTCATGGCCGCCGGGGCACAGACCTTGCCCCTTGACAGCTGCATACGCAAAGGCACGCTCAGCAACGGTCTCACCTATTATATTAGACATAACGCCCAGGCACCGGGGCAAGCCGACTTCTACATCGCGCAGCGCGTGGGCTCCATCTTGGAGGAGCCGCAGCAGCGCGGACTGGCACACTTTCTCGAGCACATGGCGTTCAACGGCACACGCCACTTCCCCGACGGCAACGGCGGCGAGCGCTCCGTGCGCAGCTGGTGTGAGCGCAACGGCATAAAGTTTGGCGCCGACCTCAACGCCTACACGTCCATCGACCAGACGGTCTACAACATCTCCAACGCCCCGATAACCAAGGCGGGCGTGGCAGACACCTGTCTCATCATCCTCCACGACTGGGCTGGCTCGCTGCTGCTTAAGGACAACGAGATCGACCAGGAGCGTGGTGTCATCCGTGAGGAGTGGCGCACCCGTCGCTCACGCATGGCATCCATGCGCATGATGGAAGACGCCATGCCTGTGATCTATGCAGGGTCTAAGTATGCCGACTGTCTGCCCATCGGACACATAGAGGTGGTCGACACGTTCCGTTATGACGTGCTGCGCGACTACTATCGCCGCTGGTATCGCCCCGACCTGCAAGGCATCATCGTTGTTGGCGACATCAACGTTGACGAGATGGAGGCAAAGATAAAGAACCTGTTCAAGGACGACACCGTGCCGGCAGGAGCACCAGAGCGCACCTATTATGGTGTGCCCGACAACAAGGAGATGATCGTCTACACCCAAGCCGACAAGGAGCAGCCCACGCTCAACCTGTCGCTCTTCATGAAGCGCGCCGCCGACCCACGCTCACAGCGCGACACGCGCGAGGCGTTCCTCGGCGGCTACAAGTCGCGTCTTGCCATGTTCATCCTGCGCCAGCGTCTGGCACAGCTCTCGCATGAGGCGCAGCCGCGTGTCATGTCGGCAAGCTGCCGCTCAGGCAACTTCTACATCACACCCGAGAAAGAAGCGTTCTCGCTGAACATCGGTCTGATGCCTAACGACCCGCAGACGGGCATCGACGCTGCCGTAGCCGTTGTGGAGAAGGTACGCCGCTATGGTGTGACCGAGGCAGAGCTGGAGCACGCCAAGGTGCAGCACACCGTGAGCATTGAGCACCGTCTCGACAACAAGGAGAAGACACGCAACGCCGAGTATGCCAAGAGCATCGTCGTCAACTTCTGCAACGCTGAGCCTTGCATGAACATCGAGTATGAAGCAGCGCTGGAGGCCGAGTTCTCTGCCACCGTGACCCTCGACGACATAAACAAGACGCTGAAGGACATCATCACCGACGAGAACCAGGTGTGCATGGTGTTCGGCCCGACACAGTATGACGGCAAGGCTTACACCATGCCCACAAACGACCAGTTTAAGACATGGATAGAAGCTGCACAGAAGAAAGAATATGCCGACGACAACAAAGCTGGTGCCGTGGACCCCACGTTCATGAAGAAGCTCCCCAAGAAGGGTAAGATCGTGTCGAAGCGCGAGGTGGCTAACGGCTACACCGAGTATGTGCTCTCCAACGGCATAAAGGTCAGTGCACGTCCCTCAGATATAGAGCCTAACCGCCTGACGATAAACATG
Source organism: uncultured Prevotella sp. (assembly GCA_900543975.1). GTDB lineage: Bacteria > Bacteroidota > Bacteroidia > Bacteroidales > Bacteroidaceae > Prevotella. Next base: position 13,240 of record UQTI01000018.1, read on the forward strand.
TTCCGTCTGGGTGGCCGCTCGCTCTACCCCGACAGCGACGCCGCCACTTTGCAGTTCTTGGGCAGCGTGGTGCGCGAGAGTGGCGCTGCCGATTTCGACTACCTCACCCTTGAGAAGAAACGCCGTGGCAAGGCGTTGCGCGTGGTGCCTTACATCGACTCGGAGGAAGAGGGCGTGAAGGGCGTGTGTGTGGCTTCCGACTTTGAGACCTGGCTTCAGGTGATGTATCTCTACCTCACCCAGCCGCGCAAGGACAAGGCCATCTTCCAGAACCTGGTTGCCAAGCAGCGGTCGATGCTGAAGAACCGTAACGCCAGTCCGAACGTAACCTATAACGACTCGTTGCGCGTGGCTGTCTATGGACACCGCAAGCGCACGGAGCCTATCACGGCAGAACGTCTTGACGAGGTGAACTTCGACCGCATGTACGAGATCTATCATGAGCGCTTCGCCAATCTTGAGGGTATGAACCTCATCGTCACGGGCGACATTCGTGAGGACCTGTTTGAAGATCTCCTCTGCCAGTATGTGGCAAGCCTGCCTGGCAAGAAGGCAAAGAAGGGTCATGAGGCAGACCACAAGCCGGGACAGTATGCTCTCGACATTGAGCGCGGAAAGACCACAACGGTGTTCCACAAGACGATGAAGACCCCGTCGGCACTCACCAACGTGTTCTACACCGCCGATGTGCCTTACACCGCCGACAATGACCTTAAGCTCGACGTGCTCTCGCAGATCATGCGTGCCGTCTACACCGAGACCGTGCGCGAGGAGAAGGGTGGCACCTATGGTGTGAGCGTGGACGGACAGTTCTGGAAATATCCCACCGAGGGTTGCTCCATGACCGTCAACTTCCGTTGCGACCCTAAGAAATATGACGAGCTGCTGCCTGTCATCGATGAGCAGTTGCAGCGCATGGCTAAAGAGGGACCCACGGAGGAGCAGTTGAAGAACGTGAAGGAGTATGAGCGTAAAAACTATGACCGCGCCGTGCTCACCAACGGATGGTGGGAGTATGTGCGCTATCACGAGTTGCGCGATGGCATCGACTTCAACGACCAGTATCTTCAGAAGGTTGACAGCCTGACCCCTGCCGACATACGCGACTTCTGCCGTCTGCTCACCACATCGGGAAACCGCATTCAGGTGACGATGAAATAAGAGGTAACGGAAGGTTAGGAAGATAACGGAAGGTAAGGGAGATAATGGAAGGTAAGGAAGATATCGGAAGATAACGGAAGATAACGGAAGGTTAGGAAGATAACGGAAGGTAACGGAAGGTTAGGAAGATAACGGAAGTTAACGGGAGTTAACGGGAGTTAACGGACATATGTTTTATTGCTTGAGCTCTAAAGCTATTGTCCGTTAACTTCACTCGCGAAGCGAGTTAACTTCCCCTTAACTTCCCTTTAACTCCCCCTTAACTTCCCTTTAACTCCCCCTTAACTTCCCTTTAACTCCCCTTTAACTTCCCTTTAACTCCCCCCAGCAATTATTAAAATAAAAAACAATGAACAAAAACAATATTTCTGTTTTCAAAGGCATGCAGCGGGCCGCTGTTGCTCTGCTGCTCTGCCTCTCTGCCCTGTCGGCGCATGCCGGTGACGTGATGACGAAAAAGGCTGACGGTACCTATGTGGTGCGCACAACAACGATATGCAAGGCCCGTGGCTACCGCAAGGGAACGCCCGTGGAGGTGCACATAAAGAAAGGCAACGTGGTGAAGGTCGTGGCGTTGAAGAACGAAGAGACCGTGCCCTATTTTTCACGCGTCAAGCAGTTTCTGCTGCCTCTCTACAACAACCTTAAGCTCTCGAAAGCCAAGAAGCTGACAGAGCAGACCAAGGTCGATGGCTGCACAGGCGCTACGTTCAGCACAAAGGCGGTGCAGAAAAACATTCACGCCGCAATTGAATATTACGAGAAGAACAAGTAATAAGCTTGTTAAGTGAAGAGTGAAGAGTGAAGAGTGAAGAATTCAATGGCTAAGGCTACGATGAAACAAGGCTATTGAATTCTTCACTCTTCACTCTTCACTTTTCACTTTTCCCTCTTCACTTTTTCAACTAAAATTAAATTATCGTCTTTTTTCTCAATTTTTTTTATTACTTTTGCGAGTTGACAAATTAATCTTTTAAAAACACCACGACATAATATGGACGACGAGATAAAAGACGGCGAGGAGTTGAACGCCAAGGACCTAAACGACGCGAATGAAGCCCCTGCCGACGGCAAGGGCGAGGAACATTCCGACTATAAGCCTGTGAACCGGTTTGACGCTTCGGCTGTGCACCACCTTAGCGGAATGTACCAGAACTGGTTCCTCGACTATGCCTCATACGTTATTCTGGAGCGTGCCGTCCCCCACATCGAGGACGGCCTGAAACCTGTGCAGCGACGTATCCTTCACTCCATGAAGCGTATGGACGACGGACGCTACAACAAGGTTGCCAACATTGTGGGACACACCATGCAGTTTCACCCTCACGGTGACGCTTCCATCGGCGATGCCCTCGTGCAGATGGGACAGAAGGATCTGGTCATCGACTGTCAGGGCAACTGGGGAAACATCCTCACCGGCGACCCTGCCGCTGCTCCACGATACATAGAGGCACGCCTGTCAAAGTTTGCGCTCGACGTGGTGTTTAACCCCAAGACCACCGAGTGGCAACTCTCTTACGACGGACGCAACAAGGAGCCTATCACCCTGCCCGTGAAGTTTCCGTTGCTGCTCGCCCAGGGTGCCGAAGGCATTGCCGTGGGTCTGAGTTCGAAGATCCTGCCCCATAACCTCAACGACCTGTGCGACGCTGCCGTGAGCTACCTCAAGGGCCAGCCGTTCAACCTCTATCCCGACTTCCCGACGGGAGGAAGCATTGACGTGTGCAAGTATAACGACGGTCAGCGGGGCGGCATGCTCAAGGTGAGGGCCAAGATCGAGAAGCTCGACAACAAGACGCTTGCCATAAGGGAGATCCCGTTCAGCAAGACCACCGCCACGCTCATCGACTCTATTCTGCGTGCCATAGAGAAGGGCAAGATCAAGGCAAAGAAGGTGGAAGACAACACCGCCGCCAACGTGGAGATTCTGGTGCACCTCGCCCCCGGCGTGTCGTCAGACAAGACCATCGACGCCCTCTATGCCTTCTCCGACTGTGAGATTAACCTGTCGCCCAACTGCTGCGTCATCCAGGACAACAAGCCATGCTTCCTGTCGGTGAGCGATGTGCTGCGTTACAACGTAGACAGCACCATGGGTCTCTTGCGCAAGGAGCTGCAGATCCGTCGTGGCGAGCTGCTTGAGCAACTGTTCTTCGCTTCGCTGGAGCGCATCTTCATAGAGGAGCGCATCTATAAGGAGCGCGGCTTCGAAAACGCCACCGACATGGATGTGGCTGTGGCGTTTGTCGACAAGAAGCTGGCACCATTCGCCAAGGACTTTGTGCGCGAGGTGACACGCGACGACATCCTCCGACTGATGGAGATAAAGATGCAGCGCATTCTTAAGTTTAACAAGGACAAGGCCGACGAGCTGATGGCCAAGATCAAGGCCGAACTTAAGGATATCGACTACGATCTTGCCCACATGACCGACGTGACCATCGACTGGTTCAAGTTTATAAAGGACAAGTATGGCAAGCACCACCCGCGCCTCACCGAGATAAAGAGTTTCGACACCATCGTCGCAACAACCGTGGTCGAGGCCAACGAGAAGCTCTACATCAACCGCCAGGAGGGATTCATCGGCACGGGTCTGAAGAAGGACGAGTTTGTGTGCAACTGCTCCGACATCGACGACATCATTGTGTTCTTCAAGGACGGCAAGTTTAAGGTCGTTAAGGTGGCCGACAAGATTTTCGTGGGCAAGAACGTGCTGTGGCTACAGGTCTACAACAAGAACGACAGGCGCACGACCTATAACGTGGTCTACCGCGACGGACAGAACGGACCCCACTATATCAAGCGCTTCAACGTGCCTACGGTGACGCGCGATCGCGAGTATGACATCACCCGTGGCGAGAAGGGATCACGCATAATGTATTTCACCGCCAACCCCAACGGCGAGGCAGAGATAATAAAGGTCATCCTTGAGGCTAACCCGCGCCTCAGGAAGGTCATCATAGAGAAAGACTTCTCGCTCGTGCCTATCAAGGGACGTGGTGCCAAGGGACAGCTCGTAACAAGAAACCCCGTTCATCGCATAGGACTGAAGAGCCACGGCCACTCTACGCTCGGCGGACGGGAGGTGTGGTTCGACCCCGATGTGAACCGCATCAACTATGACGAGCACGGACGTCTGCTCGGCGAGTTTAACGAGGACGACGCCATTCTGGTGGTGTTGGAGACGGGCGAGTTTTATATCACCAACTTCGATGCCAACAACCACTATGAGGACAATATCCGCATAATAGAGAAATGGGAGCCTGAGAAGGCGTGGACTGCCGTGGTGGTAGATGCCGACAACGGCGGCTTCTACTATCTGAAACGCTTCTGCATGGAGGCCACACAGCGCAAGCAGACGTTCCTTGGCGACAACCCGAAGAACCAGTTTGTGCTGCTCACCGACACGCCGTTCCCGCGTCTTGAGGTGACCTTCGGCGGCAACGATGCCCACCGTGAGCCCATGGAGGTGGATGCTGAGGAGTTTATCGCCGTGAAGGGCTTCAAGGCCAAGGGCAAACGTCTCACCACCTTCGATGTGGAGAAGGTCACGGAGCTGGAGCCGCTGCGCTTCCCTGAACCTCCTGCCGACGACAACGATAATGAGGAGGATGACGAGCCTGTGGATCTTGACCGCGATGCGGGAAAGAGCCAGCAGCAGGTCATTGACGAGATGACGGGACAGCTCAATCTCTTCACCGACGGCAACGGCGACAAGGTGCTGGAATGAAAACCGTAGGGTGGAAACAATTTAACGAAAACGTCTTGTTTTGAGAATAATGAACAGATTCAGAGAATGGCTGTTGCTCTTGTGCCTGGTGTCGGCTCTTGCTTCTTTTGCTCAGCAGGTGCCGACAGACAGCTGCTCGTCATCGGGTAGCTGCTCGCCATCGGGTAGCTGCTCGTCATCGGGCGATTGTTCTTCGTCGGACGACCGCTCGTCATCGGGCCGTCGCATCGTGACCAACGCGCAGATGATAGCCGTGGGCTCAACCAACATCCTCGATACCTATCTCTCGCCAGAGAAATATCGAGGCACGGCGGTTGCCTATGAGTCGCAGACGGAACGACGAAAGAAGGGACGGCAGTGGTCGCAGCAGTTGGTCTATCACGGCGAACTGGCGTTTGGCCGCAACCGCGCCGACAACGCCAACGACATGGCCGGACTCTTCCGCTTCAGCTATGGCATGCACCGCCATTGGGCGCTCCTCGACAACCGTCTGGAGCTTAAGGCGGGTGCTATTGCCGACCTTAACATCGGCTTCCTTTACAACACGCGCAACGGCAACAACCCCGCACAGGCGCGTCTGTCGGTAGACCTCACGCCGTCGGCATCGGCGGCGTGGCGCTTCGCTGTTGGCCGCACGGTGTGCAAGGCTGTCTATGAGGTGGCGGTGCCGCTCGCTGGCGTGATGTTCTCGCCCAACTACGGACAGTCGTATTATGAGATTTTCTCCCGCGGCAACTACGACCACAACGTGGTGCCCACAACCGTAGGTTGCGCTCCTTCGCTGCGCCAGCTCCTCGCTCTCGACATCACCCTTGGCCGCACAGCTTTGCGCTTGGGCTATATGGGCGATGTGCGCCAGGCAGAGGTCAACAACCTCAAGCAGCACACCTATAACCACATGTTTGTTCTTGGCATGGTGCGGCGCTTCACTATTTGCCGCATGCAGCCGTAACCGTTTTTCAACTTCTCGTTGATGACCTGTCCGTCATCAGCTTTATGACCTATCCATCATTATTTTTTTTCATGACCAATCCATCATTCAAAAACATCTTACGACCTCTCTTCTGTCGTCTCACGTCAGCGCTGTTGCTCATGTCGCTAACCGCGTTGTCGCTCACCTCGTGTGTTGACGAGGACGAATATTCGAACACGGCGCGTGGCAACTTCGAGGCGCTGTGGAAGATGATGGATGAACATTATTGCTTCTTTGCGGAGAAGCAGCAGACCTTGGGTGTTGACTGGAACGAGGTGCACGCGCGTTATGCCGCGCAGGTTAATGACCTCATGACGGAGGACCAACTCTTTGAGGTGCTGGGCAACATGCTGGGTGAGCTGCGCGACGGACATGTCAACATGTATTCGGCGTGGGATGTGGCGCGCAACTGGTCGTGGCATGAGGACTATCCTGCCAACGTGAGCGACACGTTGTTGCGTAGGTATCTCGGAACCGATTATCGCATCGCTGCCTCGCTGAAATATCGCATTCTCGACGACAACATCGGCTACATACGCTGTGCCTCGTTTGCCAGCGGTTTTGGCGAGGGCAACCTCGATGAGGTGATGCTGTATCTCGCCCCTTGCCGCGCACTTATAATAGATGTTCGCGACAACTCGGGTGGACTCGTGACCTCAGCGGAGCAGTTGGCTGCGCGGTTCACCAACGAGAAGCGTCTTGTGGGCTACATGCGTCACAAGACAGGACGGGGCCATGATGATTTCTCTGACCTTGAGGCACAATATCTCAAGCCTTCCAACGGCATGCGTTGGCAGAAGCGTGTGGCTGTGCTCACGAACAGGTCGGTCTACAGCGCGGCAAACGAGTTTGTGAAATATATGAAATGTTGCCTTGGCGTTGTGGTCGTGGGCGACAGTACGGGTGGTGGCGCAGGCATGCCGTTCTCCAGCGAGCTGCCCATAGGGTGGAGCGTCCGCTTCTCCGCATGCCCCATGTATGATGCCGATAAACAAAGTGTGGAGAACGGCATCGCTCCCTCTCTTCCCGCTGCTCTCTCCGATGCTGACGCCAAACGCGGACTCGACTCGATCATTGAAGCTGCGAGAAGAGCGGTGAAAGGGGAGTGAAAGATTCTTTTGATAAAACCGTTGAGGGGTTATAATAAGAGATTATTGTTTTAGGAAATATTCTATTGCTTCCTGTAACGAATCCAAATCGTTTTTCACAACGTCAAAAACAATGTCGCCATCAATGTCAAAATAGCCATGTGCGATGTGGTTCCTTATGCCTATAACATCTTTCCATGGTATTTCAGGGCGTTCTATTAAAAGCTTGGAATCGGTAAATTTGTCTATTTGTTTAACGCCTTCTCCTATCGCTTCTATAAGCATGCAGCTGGCGGCAAGATTTTTCATGCCTTCAGGTGAACTATAATAATCGTCTGAAGAAAGGATGTTGGCATTCCAATCCTTTAATTGTTGTATTGCGTTCTCAATTTGCAAAAACAACCCTTTAATTCTATTTGATAACATAGATGCTGTCTTTGTTTATTTCTTCAAGAAGATATGGGTTGATGTGTTTGTGTAACCTTATCACATCAACAGAGCATTGGAGAAGATTTTCAAGGAAACGTTTCAGACGTACAACCAGATAAGCTTTAGGTTCCATCTCAACACACACGTCAAGGTCGCTTCCTTCTTTTTGTTCATTTCGGGAAACGGATCCAAATATGCGCAGCGATTTTATTCCGAAAGTTTGCCTTAGCTCTTCCGCATGCGCAGCAATTTGCGATATGTATTCTTTTGTAGTTTTCATATAAAGCTTATTTCTTGCAAAAATACAAAAACTTATTGATACCTAAGATATTCTGTTAATGATATTTTCTCAAATGTAACATTTCATGTTTTTTTTCTTCCACATGAGTGTCGTTTCCATTTTTTATTTGTATTTTTGCCAAACATGTATTGCTCTATCTGAACAGAACGAAGAAATATTCCAACTAAATAAATCAAAAACCAATCAACTATATGAAAAAATCTTTAATCAAAATGATGATGCTGGCAGCATGCAGCATCTTCTCGCTCACCGCTTGTGGCGGCGACGACAACGGCGGCGGATCGTCAAAGGGAGATGACGGTGACAACCAGAAGCCTACAGAGACCGTGACCTTTGCCAAAGGTGCCGACATCAGTTGGGTGACGGAGATGGAGAAATCGGGAATGAAATTTTATAACGCCAACGGCAAGCAGACCGACTGCTTCGAGCTGATGAAGGAGTTGGGCATGAACGCAATACGTCTGCGCGTGTGGGTGAACCCCACCGATGGCTATTGCAACAAGGCCGACGTGGTGGCGAAGGCGCTGCGTGCAAAGGCTCTGGGCCTGGAGCTGATGATCGACTTCCATTATTCTGACTCATGGGCTGACCCCGGTAAGCAGAACATTCCCAACGCATGGAAAAACTATAACCTCGCAAAGATGAAGACTGCCGTGGCTGACCACACCAAGGAGGTGCTTCAGGCGCTTAAGGACAAGGGCGTCGGTGTGCAGTGGGTGCAGATCGGCAACGAGACAACGTCGGGCATGCTGTGGCCCATGGGCGAGGCCAAGGGCAACGATTTTGCCAACTATGTGAGCCTGAACAATGCCGGTTATGATGCTGCAAAGAGCGTCTATCCTGACGCACTCTGCATCGTGCACATTGACCGCGGACAGGAGCTTACGCACCTCACATGGATGTTTGACGGTCTGAAGAAGAACGGTGCCAAATGGGACGTGATAGGTCTCTCGCTCTATCCCACCGACTCGACATGGAAGAACGACACCGACAACTGCCTGGCTAACATGAGCACCCTCGCCATAACCTATGGCAAGAAGGTGATGCTCTGTGAGATTGGCATGCCGTGGGACTCGAACAACGCTGCTGCCGTGACAAAGAAGATGGTCGACGGATGCATGAACATCAAGCAATGTCTTGGCGTGTTCTACTGGGAACCGGAGGCTTATAACGGTTGGAAAAGCTACTCGCTCGGCGCTTTCGACAAGAGCGGTAAACCCACAGCGGCGATGAATGCGTTTAAATGATTTTCTGAAACTTCGTAAAGATTAATATTTACATTGCGCTTCGCGCTCATGCTTTGTAAACATTAATTTCCATTAATGATTCATTAATTATCATTAATACGCGCTTCGCGCGCAAAATTGATGTTTAATTAACGTTTAATTAATGGACATTAATGTTTAACCCTGCGCGAAGCGCCTAAGAATATGCAGCTTGCATGAATGTTTAACAAAGAGCTTTGCGCATTTTATACGCATGGTTTTATGATTGAAAAAATGAAAACATCAACAATATACAACAGGCTCACGAGCCTCCTACTTCTTGCTCTTCCCCTCGCCGCCACGGCGCAGCCACGACAGAGCATGAACCTTAAAAACTGGCAGTTCTCGCGCGACAGCATAAGCTATAAAGCGGTGACCATTCCCCACGACTGGGCCATCAACGGACCGTTCGACAAGAAGCACGACCTTCAGTTTGTGGCGATAGAGCAGAACGGCGAGACAGAGAAAACGGAGAAGTCGGGACGCTCAGGCGCCCTGCCCTGGATCGGCCGCGGCTTCTATAAGACCACGGTCAACCTGAGGAGCGTGCCAAAGACTGCCGTGCTCGAGTTTGACGGTGCCATGGCCGACCCGCATGTCTACATCAACGGCAAGCTGGCAGGCCATTGGGCTTATGGCTATAACGCCTTCCGTGTCGACGCCCGCCCTTATCTCAAGAAAGGAAAAAACGAGATCAGCGTGAGCCTGAACAACCGCGAGGAGAGCTCGCGATGGTATCCGGGTGGCGGCCTGTATCGCCCTGTGGCGCTCGTCACCACTGCCGATGAGGCCCATCTCAACCCGTGGGGCTGCTGGTTCCGCACAGAGAGCATTGGCGACGGCAAGGCCGTGGTGAGCGTGTGCAGCAACGTTGAGTGTGTGGACAAGACGCTCGCCGTGGAGACACAGCTCCTTGGTGCCGACGGCAAGGTGGTGGCACAGAAGCGTTATGGCGACTTCAATGCCGAGGGCAACGCTGTGTTCAGCCTCGATGTCAAGGACGCGCAGCTGTGGTCGCCCGAGCATCCGTATCTCTACACGCTCGTGACACGTCTCTACCGCAACAAGAAGGTCATCGACGAGACGCGTCAGAAGGTGGGCATACGCACCGTGCGTGTGGCACAATATGACGGCTTCCAGCTCAACGGCGTGTCGCGCAAGATCAAGGGCGTGTGCCTGCACCATGACCTCGGACCCTTGGGCGCCGCTGTCAACAAGGCAGCGCTCATCCGCCAGATCCGCACGATGAAGGACATGGGCTGCGACGCCATTCGCACGGCCCACAACATGCCGTCAACATGGCAGATGGAGGTGTGCGACTCGATGGGCATGATGGTCATGGCCGAGAGCTTCGACATGTGGATCTATCCAAAATGTAAGAACGGCTATGCCAAGGACTTTAAGCAATGGGCTGACCGCGACATAACCAACCTGGTGCTCAACCACCGCAACCACCCGTCTATCGTGATGTGGAGCATAGGCAACGAGATTCCTGAGCAGTGGAGCACCGAGGGCCGCGACATTGCTGCCCATCTGCAAAACCTCTGCCACCAGCTCGACCCCACGCGCCCCGTGACACAAGGCATGGACCGCGCGGAAGATGCTCTTAAGTCGGGCTTCGCACAGGTCATGGACGTGCCGGGATTCAACTATCGTGTTCATCTTTACGACAACAACATACGCCGGCTGCCCAAGGGCTTCCTCTTGGGGTCGGAGACCGCTTCGACCGTCAGCTCACGCGGCGTGTACAAGTTTCCTGTGGAGGTGAGCAACACCAAGACCTACAGCGACGGACAGTGCTCGGGCTACGATGTGGAGTATTGCTCATGGAGCAACCTGCCCGACGACGACTGGCGCATGCAGGACGACCGCGACTACACCATCGGCGAGTTTGTGTGGACAGGCTACGACTATCTCGGTGAGCCGACACCCTATGACGAGTATTGGCCCAGCCGATCAAGCTATTTCGGCATCTGCGACCTCGCCGGTCTGCCTAAGGACCGCTTCTGGCTCTACCGCTCCCACTGGCGCACGGATGCTCCCACGCTTCATGTGCTGCCCCACTGGACATGGCCGGGTCGAGAGGGTGAGGTCACGCCTGTCTACTGTTACACCTCTTACCCATCTGCCGAACTGTTCGTAAACGGCAAGAGCCAGGGCAGGAAGGTGAAGAACCCTGCCACACGTCTCGACCGCTACCGTCTGCGTTGGAACAACGTGGTCTATGAGCCGGGCGAGATAAAGGTTGTGGCTTACGACTATGACGGTCGTGCTGCCGCCACTGAGACCATACGCACAGCCGCTCAGCCGGCACGCATAGTGTTGAAGGCTGACCGCGCAACCATCGCGTCAAAGGGTGAGGATCTGTCGTTTGTCACCGTGTCGCTCGTTGATAAGGACGGCAACCCCTGTCCTGCTGCCTCAAACAACATGACGTTTAAGGTCACGGGTGCCGGAAAGCTGCGTGGCGCCTGCAACGGCGACGCCACCTCTCTCGTGCCGTTCTGCTCCACCTCTATGCCGCTCTTCAGTGGCGCTCTGGTGGTTGTGGTTGAGGGTACCGCCCACGGTTCTGCCACGCTCAGCGTGACTGCCGACGGCTTGCCAGAGGCCACACAGACCATCACCGTCGACTGAAACTCGTGCCGAAAATGTGACGATTTGCCCAAAAGTCGTGCCGAAAATGTGATGACATTGGCAAAAAGTCGTGCCGAAAATGTGATAAAAATGCTTAAAAGTCGTGCCGAAAATGTGATAACTGTTGACTATTACATTAATAATCAGTAACTTTGTGGAAAACATTTGTTATGGAGCGAATACTGATTGAAGAACTGCTTAAATGGAAAGAGAAATCTGACCGCAAGCCCCTCATCCTTCGTGGAGCAAGGCAAGTGGGCAAGACATGGCTGTTGAAAGATTTTGGCAAGCGGTGTTTTGAGAACGTCTGTTATGTAAACTTTGAACAAAAGGATGTGCTTGGGGCGATATTTGACGGCACGTTATCGCCCCAACGCATCATTGAACAGCTGTCTGTCTTTTCGGGACAACGCATCAGACCAAACAGCACGTTGGTCATCTTTGACGAGGTGCAAGAGGTGCCTCGTGCTTTGACGTCATTAAAATATTTTGCTGAAGAAGCTCCCGAATATGCCATCTGTTGTGCAGGGTCGTTGCTGGGTGTGGCGTTGCATGAAGGTACGTCTTTTCCAGTTGGAAAGGTCGAGTTTTTGGATTTGTATCCTCTTTCTTTTCGCGAGTTCTTGCTTGCCAATGGAGAGGAGATGCTGGTCAATTATGTCTTGAACGACGGGCATCGTGACCTGACGGTCTTCGCTGACAAGTTAACAGATTATCTTAAGAGATATTTCGTTATTGGAGGAATGCCTTCGGCTGTTCTTAAATGGTTGGAGACACACGACTATCTGGAAGTGGACGATGTGCAGAAACAGCTGGTTGCTGCGTATGTCAATGATTTCTCAAAACATGCCCCAAGACAAATGGTTGAGAAAATAAGATATGTCTGGGATTGCATACCGTCGCAACTTGCCAAGGAAAACAAGAAGTTCATTTATGGTCTTGTGCGCGAAGGTGCACGGGCAAGAGAATATGAAGATTCTTTGATGTGGCTTACTGATGCGGGTGAGATTATCCGCACCTATAATGTCACAAAGCCCGACGTGCCCTTAAAGGCTTATGCCGACTTGAAGAGCTTCAAGGTCTTTCTTTTGGATGTTGGGCTGCTCAGGTCTATGAGCGGCGTTTCGCCGAAAGTGATTCTTGAGGGCAGCAGAATTTTTGAAGAGTTTAAAGGAGCGTTGACAGAGCAGTATGTTTGTCAAGAACTGCAACTCTTTAAGCGTCTGCAAACAAATTTTTATTGGACTTCTTCATCCTCTGCCGAAATAGATTTCCTTCTGTCTGACGGAAGCGAAGTGTATCCTTTAGAATGTAAGGCTGGGGTTACGATGAATGCCAAGAGTCTGAAGGTCTACAGGCAGAAATATTCGCCCAGATTGTCTTTGCGCACAAGCTTGTTGCCTTATTCAAAGAACGAGGCAGAGGGCATGGTCAACATCCCCTTGTACCTCCTTTTTGCCTTGCCCGACGAGCTGATGTGATCTCAAAACAACGAGCTGATGTGATTATTGAACCGTCGTATGGATGATAAATGATAGAAAAGAAACTTAAAAAAACACATTATGCCAAACAGACAACACCATAACTATTGCCAACGCACGGTCGCCGCGTGTCAGTTATCGACATTCTTACAGGCGACATTCATCGCACTACTGCTCGCTGCCATCACAGCGTGTAGCGGCAGACACCATCATGTCTTTACTGAACAGGAACGGCACATGGCCGACAGCGTGGCTGCCGCCACGCCTGGCACCGACTCGCTGCGCACGCTGGCTGCGCAGTGTGCAAGGGAGGGCAACGTCTGCGGCGAGATTGCCGCCTACAGCGCACTGGGGAAACGCTACCGCGAGAAGAGCATGTTCACCGAGGCCATTGACGCCCACACCAAGGGGCTGCAGTGCGCCGTCAAGGCGTGCGACACGTTGCTGATAGTGCAGGCCCTCAACAACATTGGCACCAACTTCCGGCGCATGGGCATCCTCGACAGGGCTTCGTCGTACCACTATCAGGCCCTCGCCTACTGCGACGCATGCAGCGACCACACGAGCCGTGATATGCGCAAGGCGCGCGTGGTGTCGCTCAATGGCATAGGCAACGTACATTTAACGCTCGACAATCGCGAAGCTGCCGACAGCGTGTTGCGCCTCGCGCTGGCTGGCGAGCGCGCGCTGGGCAGCGCACTGGGACAGGCCATCAACTGTGCCAACATAGGGTCGCTGTTCGAGGCCGACGGGCGCATAGACTCTGCCCGCCACTACTACCGCCTCTCGATGCAGCTCAACGAGGAGGCGCAGTCGGAGCTTGGCATCTCGCTGTGTCACACCCACTTCGGACGTTTGGACGAGAAGGAGGGCCGCCTCGACAGTGCCGCCGCCGAATACCGCCGCGCCTATGACATCATGGAGCGCGGCAGCGACACATGGCACTGGCTGGAGGCGTGCCTCGCCCTGGCGCACGTCTACACCGAGAAGGGCGACATGGCCGTGGCGCACACCTATCTGGAGAAGGCGAAGCGCACGGCAGCCGACGTGTCCTCGCTCGAATATCTTGCCGAGGCTTACCGCCTTGAGTATCTGTGGCACCGCAAGCGGGGCGACAGCAGCGCGGCTCTGGCAAGCTATGAGCGCAGCCGACAGTATGCCGACAGCATCTTCAACGACAAGAATGTGCGCCATATGCAGAACGTGCGTCTGCGCTACGAGCGCGACAACAAGCAGAACGAGATCGACCTCATGCAGCGCAACTACCAGAACGAGCGGCTCGCACGCCGCGCCACGCTCGTGGTGTTCGTGGTGGTGCTGGCGCTCGCCACGGTGATAATCGCTTTCCTTTGGTATGTGCTGAGGGCGCGCTCGCGGAAGCAGCAGCTCCTGAAGGAGGCCGAACAGATGCGCACGCGCTTCTTTACGAACGTCACACACGAGTTTCGCACGCCCCTCACTGTCATCCTGTCGGCGGCGCAAGACACGCTGCGCCTCTCGCCTGGGGGCAGCGACATTCACCGCAACGCAACCGATATCATGCGCCACGGACAGAGCCTGCTCGACCTCATCAACCAGATGCTCGACATAGCGAAGATGACGGCCGTCGGCCATCGCAACCTGCAATGGTGCAGAGGCGACATCGTGGGCTTTGTCATGGTGCTGTGCGAGAGCTACAGGGCCTATGCCGCCGCCAAGGGCATAACGCTTGTCTACGCTCCGCGCGAGGAGAGCGTGGTCATGGACTTCTGTCCCGACTACGTTCTGAAAATCGTGCAGAACCTCATCTCCAATGCCATCAAGTTCTCACGGCAGGGCGGACGTGTGACGGTGGGCATCAAGACCGACGGCGGCACACTGCTGCTCTGCATAGCCGACGAGGGCATAGGCATGACTGGTGAGCAGAAGGCCAACATCTTCAAGCCGTTCTACCAGGCTTCGTCGGGCATGGGCGGCATGGGCACGGGCATCGGTCTGGCGGTGGTGAAGCTGGCGGTGGAGAGCCTGAACGGACGCATCGAGGTAAGCTCTGAGCCTGACAAGGGTTCTGAGTTTGTCGTCGCGCTGCCCATGACGGCGCACGCTGGGGCTGCTCCACTGCCAGAAGTTGGTGCTGCAGACAAGGCGGATGCAGCCACAGCCCTGCCCGACGACAAGAGCACCGACGACAAAAGCACCGACGGCACCGATGACGAGAGCGATGACGAGCGCGCCGCCGCCGATGCCGTGCGCATACTCATCGTGGAGGACACGCCCGAAGTGGCGCGCTACATCTCGCGGCAGCTCAACGCGGCGTATAGTTTCTATTTCGCTACCGACGGCAGCGAGGCTCTGCGCAAGGCGGAAGAGTTGGTGCCCGACATCATCGTGAGCGACGTGATGATGCCGGGCATGGACGGCTACGAGCTGTGCCGCCGTGTGCGCGCGTCGCAGCTGCTCTGTCATGTGCCTCTCGTCATGGTGACGGCGCGCGCCACCCATGCCGACCGCATAGCGGGTCTGGAGGCCGGGGCCGACGCTTATCTTGAGAAGCCGTTCCATGCCGATGAACTGAGCGTGCGTGTGGAGAAGCTGCTTGAGCAGCGGCGTATGTTGCGCCGCAAATATTCGCAGGCTGCCGAGGAGAACGGTCAGGCTGAGGACGCGCTCACGTCGGATGCCGACCGCGCGTTCATGGCGAAGGTGACGGCTGCCGTGCAACAGACCATAGTGGGTGGCAAGACCGACTACGACGCACTGGCCTACGACCTCTGCCTCTCTCGCGCGCAGCTCAACCGCAAGATCAAGGCCATCACGGGCTATACCACCACCGAGTTTATCCTGTTCACGCGCATCGCCATGGCCAAACGCCTGCTCGACACTGCTGACCTCACCATCACCGAACTGGCCATGAAGTGCGGCATGGACAACGCCAGCTACTTCTGCACGCTGTTCAAGAAATCGACAGGCATGACACCCATGCAATACAAGAACCGCAGGCAGTAGCGTGTGTCAGAGCGGCATTATTGCTAAGAATGAGACGATTATGTTCCTATATTGAAATATTATGTTCCTGGATTGAAACAATCAAAAGGCTTTTCATATGTATCTTTGCATCAGACAAATGGCGACATCTGCCTTTGTCTAAACACAACACATAAAACTTCAACATAAAAATTACGGAAGTCCGTTTTGTAATAGTTCGTTAATCAACTAACTTATTTCCAAACGATTACCTTATTTTCAAACGATTTAGTAATTAAAAACAGAGTATTGTAACTATGCAAAGAGAAAAAATGAAGTATCAAAAACCTGTGATCCACTCGGTAGAGGTGGGTCAAATTCTTCCCATCGCCGCTTCGCCGGATGTTACTGTCCCCGATGGCGGCAATGCCAGCGGCGGAGGAGGTGGAGAAGGTGGCGGCGGAACAACGCCGCCAATGCAGAGTCCGCGCAACTATTGGGGGAGCGGCTTCCAGACCGATGACGACGACGAGACGGCGTACGAATACGGTTGGTAAGCGCCGCTCTTCACCGTCGGGATACTCCAACCGACACCGTCTGGCAACAACCAACAGTAGAACTAAACCCAAACCCATTAGCAAATCAAAAAACAGAACAGAATATGAAGAAAAGAATTTTCATGCTTGCGGTCTTGATATTGTCAGGGCTGCAATTTGCCGTAGCATCAATAGACGAACAGCTGCGAGCGCTCATCACCACCTCCGATGATATCGAGGTGACGGAAGTGACTAACGACGAGGCGAACCCGTGGAAGGTGGAGAACGGAATGGCGTCGAGCACCAATGGTAAGCAGCAGTACACCACATCTACCATTACCATTAAGTTTAAGACCATTGGACGAACCACACTGAATTTTGATTATACGCTCGATGGTTATAGCAACTATGATTCCCTGAAGGTGGCTGTCGATGGCAAACTGTGGTGGGCAAGTTACGAATCAAAAAAAGTTCTTTCGCCGCGTATTGAGTTTCTTGCTCTTAAAGAAGGAGAACATGTGCTAACCTTCTCTCATAGACACGGTTACTATACTTACTCCAATGCCACCGAAGTTATCTCCCTCGGCAACATTCGCATCCGTAGTTTGGAGAGCCAGTATATGACCATCAACCTCGCTGCGCCAGGCACACTGGGCGTCGAGGTGTTGTCGCATGTCAGCACTTTGCCGGAAATGCGTTACCTGCGTCTCACGGGCAAAATGAACAAAGAAGACTGGACAACCATCAGTAACATGACGGGGCTTTATGCCATCGACATGTCAGAAGCCGACATAACCGACATTCCCGATAATGGATTTGAAAAAACAGCGTTGCGCTTTGTGACCTTGCCTAAGGTTCTTAAAACGATTGGCAACAAAGCGTTCTATGATCGTTATCTGGTGGGCACATTGACGCTTCCTGAGGGATTAGAGCGCATTGGTCAATATGCGTTCTATAGAAATCTGATATCAGAGGTTACGATCCCTGCAAGTGTGAACTATATGGGATACGATGCTTTCGAAAGCAATGGAAACTTAACGAGTGTAACATTAGGAAGTGGTCTGACGTCTCTTTCGAGTTCGTGCTTCCAAAGTTGTGGCAACCTTGTCACTGTTTATGGTGGAGAAAACATAAAGTCTATCTATTCAAATGCTTTTTATGAATGCAGCAAGCTGAAAAGCATTGGAAATATAAAGGTGATAACAGTTGGCGAATATGCTTTTCGTGGTTGTCGAAAATTAGAAAACATCGATTTCTCACGTATTAAGACGATTGAATCTGGTGCTTTTTGGGATTGTTATTTTTTGACCGAAGCCAATCTCACCACCCTTGAAACAATGGGCAGTTATGCCTTTTACAATTCGTCGCTGAGAAAGGTAATCATCGGAGATAAGGTAACCACGATTTCTGATTACGCCTTCCAAGAATGCGGATCGCTTGAGGAAGTCATCGTCGGTTCATCAATCAACAAGATTGGTTCCCGTAGCTTTTATTCTTCAAGCAGTTCGTTAAAGCGCTTTTATATCAATGCACCGGCACCGCCTTCAATAAATAGCAATTACCTTCCTTTCTATTCTCCCACAAGCGTAACGCTGTACGTTCCCGAGTATGCCATGGTGAGCTACAAGCTCGATAACTATTGGAGCAAATTCACAACTGTGGAGCCCAACCCCAATATGCCCGAAAAGGTCAACCTCTATAAGAAGTTGGAACTGACCAGCAATGCACGCATACCGAACTCGCCGGATATCTATCTTGGCAAGGGAGGAGCGCTTATCGTAAACGGCGACAATGCGCAGATATTCGGCAAGTACACCCAGTATATGAATATAGGTGAGACTTCCTCTTCGCTCATCAGCCGTTGCAAGGAGATGACATCTACATCTTCTCAGTTCGATTTCTTTATAGGTGCCACCTCTGGCTCTGGCTATTGGTATTATTTGTGTATGCCGTTCGACGTGAAGCGCAGCGACATCATTCTGCCTGAGGGTACAAGCATCGCAGTGCGCTATTACGACTCTGAGTCGCGTGCTACAAACGGCGCAAGCGGCAACTGGAAAGACGTGTCTGCCGACGCTGTGCTGCAAACTGGCAAGGGATATATCTTCCGTTCAAGCAAGGAAGGCGACGTTGGTTTCCCTGCTACCGAGGAGACGCATAACTCCATCTTCCGCAGCGAAGCCATAACCACACCGCTCGTTCAGTATCCTGCCGTAGAGAGTGCAAACGCAGGATGGAACCTCGTGGGTAACCCATATCCTTGCTTCTACGACATCTATTATATGGATTTTGCAGCACCTATAACAGCATGGGATGTTGACAACCGCACATATAAGGCATACAGTGCTACCGACGACAATTTCGTGCTCACCCCGCTGCAGGCATTCTTCGTTCAGAAGCCCGAACTGGTAGACGCCATCACGTTCCAGCCTGCGGGCAGACAGATCAACAAGACCATCGACCACTCGGCTTTGGCTAAGCGCCGCGCAGCAAGCAACAAGCAGGTGCAGCGCAAGCTGGTAGACGTATCGCTGACATGCGTCGACCGCACCGACCGCACACGCGTTGTGGTGAACGCCAACGCTTCTGACGACTTCTGCGCCGACAACGACGCCGTGAAGATGATGGCTTACGAGGGCACACCGCAGATATACACCATCGCCGGCGCAGACCAGCTGGCTGTGAACGAGGGCGCTCATCGCAGCGGTAGCGTGGCGTTAGGCATGTATCTGCCTGCAGACGACATGTACACCATCGCTATAGACCGCGACGAACTGGGAGCCAAGCTGCTCGACTACGGTGTGGAGGTAGAGATGCCGTACACCTTCAGCGCTGCTGAGGGATACGCAGACGACCGCTTCACAATAACCTTCGAGACGAGCACTACGGGCATCAACACCGTAGCTACTGACGCAAAGACCGATGACGCTATCTACACCATCGACGGACGCCGCGTGAACAGCACCGCTCAGAAGGGCATCTACATTCAGAATCATAAGAAAATAGTAAAGTAAGGCTACTATGATCAAGTCAAGATATATACTGACTCTCTTCGCCATGCTGCTAAGCATGGTGGCGAGAGGACAGGACTTCAACCCCGACAGTCCTCCCGAGCCGGGAGCACGCTACAAGCTGACGGTGAAAGCCCAGCCCGCTGAGGCTGCCACTGTGAGCGGAGGTGGACTGTATGCTGTGAACGCCAATGTGAGCGTGAAGGCGGTAGCCAGAAACGCCAACTGGCGCTTCAAGAACTGGACCGACGCTGAGGGCAAGGTGGTGAGCACGAGCAGTACGTTCACTCACCGCAAGCTGAACAGTGCCGAGACACTCACCGCCAACTACGAGTATCAGAAGACCAGCCGCCTCACCATAGCCTACGACCCGTCGTCGATAAGGGCGAGCGAGGTGAAGGAGTATGCCGTGGGCGTAACCTACTCTTGCACGGCGTCTACGTACAGCGACTATACGTTCGTCAACTGGACAACAAGCGACGGAACGGTTATCTCTACTAATCGCGCGGTAAGCTATACCGTTACGGAGAACGACGAGACCATCACCGCCCACTACCGCTATACGCCAGGCAGTCCGGCTGAGCCTAACGAGACGAAGCCGAAGCACAAGGTCTACTTCAAGTGCGACCCAGCAGGTTTGGCAGGATTCAATAAGACAAGCGGTTTCTCGGTGTCTGAGGGTAGCCCATACAGTGTGACGGTATACAGCGTAAGCGACTATGAGTTCAAGGGCTGGACATGGGAAGGCGAAACCAAAATTCTCGAAACTTCGCACACGTGGAATGTCAATATGGGCACAAGAGATGCTTATCTCGTGGCTCACTTCGAGTTCAAGCCGTCGTCGCCCAGTGAGCCGTCTACCGACAGCAAGCAACGACACAGCCTCTACGCCACAACTACGTCGATGTATCGCGGCGAGACAACGCTCCTGCCTATATACATGCAGAACACGGGCAACGTGAAGACGCTCAGCTTCAAGCTGCATCTGCCTAAGAATCTGACGGTGGATGTGGCTGGTATACAGAAGACGCTGCGCACCGACGCTTACACCGTTCAGGCGGCGCAGGAGGACAGCGTGCTGAGCGTGAGCCTTGAGGGCGGAACGCAGATTGTGGAGCACGACGGCGTAGTGGTGCGCATACCGGTGAGCGCGCAGGAAGCGCTGAAGGACGGCATCTACACGGTGAGGTTCAGCGACATCACCGGCACAACGCTCGAAGACGCCGCCATCAACTTCACCAGCCGTTCTGGACGCCTCGTGGTGAGCACACCCGAGGAAGGCGACCTGCAGGCGAAGTTCTCTGTAGAGACATACATGAACCGCGCACAGCTGACCAATCTCAGCAGCGAGAACGCAAAGACATTCGAATGGAACTTCGGCGACGGCTCAACAAGCACCGAGCGCAACCCTATGCACATCTACGCCGAAGCCGGCACATACACCGTGCGTCTGACGGCGCGAGGCATCGTGAAGACCGTCACCGCCGAACAGCAGATAATCATAAACCCCGCTAACACATGGTCGGCGAGCGGCGACTACCGCCTCGACCCCACCGTGAACAGCGCCCGTGCGTTCAAGTCGATGCACGAGATGCTCTCTCTGCTGTCGCAGTGTAAGCCCGAGGGCACCATCAACGTAAAGACCGGCGGCAAGGAGGCGTTCGACGCCAATCTTCAGACAGCCGACTCGCTGGCGCTGCTCAGCACGCTGACGGAGAAGTTGAGCACGACGGGCGTTGTGATGGCGTTCAAGAACGAAGCGCAGAAGCCCGTTACGCTGCAGTTCAAGGCTGCCGCCAACAGCGCCGACCTGCAGAAGGTTACAGACTTCTTCCGCCATATCTCGCTCGAAAACGTACAGGTTACGCTCAACGGAGCTGCGATAAACATAGGCGAGATAGTCCGCTACTCGAAGCAGACCATCTGTTCTGGCACAAGTACGCAGCCCGAAGCGTTCACCGCTATAAGCAGCAGCGAGAAAGTGAAGGTGAAGTGGACGGCAAGTGTGGCTGAGGGCTGCACCGTGCGCGGCTACCAGCTCACCGGCACCGGCGATCTGCCTGCCATGACGCTCACGAACGAAGGCAGCAAGACCGATCTCGTTACATATCATGTGAGCGTAGAGCTTAACGGCGTTGTCGCGTTAGCATATATATATAAGGTGTATGTGAAGCCGTTGCTGAAGAGTCTCGCGCTCAGTTCGCCGTCCAATAACGCCGTGCTCGAATACGGACAGGTTACGCTCAGCTGCAGCAACCTCGGTCAGGCTGCTAAGGGCTACACGTTCCACTATCGCCGCACCGATGCCGAGGCAGAGGGCGCAGAAGAGTGGAAGGAAGTGAAGACGACATCGCCCTCAACAACGTTCGTGCCGGTAGAAGGCGCGTCTTACGAGTGGTATGCTACGGCTCATGGCGAGTGCTACGAGACGGTCGACAGCGAACACCGCACGTTCAGCATCAGCAAACGCTCAGACCTCACGGTTGAGTCGGTGACGGTGCCGGCGGAGGTGAAGGCAAACACTACTTTCCAGATCACGGCTGTTGTGCGCAACATCGGTAAGGGCGCTACACGCAGCAGCGCCTGGACGGACATGCTCTATGAAGAGAGAGCTGATGGAAGGCAATATGGAATCAAGGGAATGGCACACCGTGGCGTGTTGCAGCCTGGCGAGTCGTACACTGTCACTTTCACAGTTAAGAGCCCTGACGCTTCAGTAAGCGATTTCCGCTATATGGTGGGAACAGACGCCTATGCAGAAGAGTCTGAGTCTGATGAGAGCAACAATTCAATGTTTACAGACCCAATCGCAATTGTCAATCGCTACATTGATGCTGCCGACTACGAGGCTCTGAAAGTGCTTTATCAGGCAACCAACGGCGGCGCATGGACCAGCAAGACATGGCGCATCGGCAGCAATGCCGTAACGTCTACCGGTTGGCCGGGCGTAACATTCGACGAAGAGGGTCATGTGCTGGCTATAGATCTTCAGATTAACAACCTCACAGGCACACTGCCTACAGCGGGAATGGAGATGAAGAGTCTGCGCACGCTCAATCTGAGCGGAAACAGTCTGAGTGGCGATGTGGCTGCGTTCTGCAAGCTCCTGCCAGCGCTTGAGACGCTCAATCTTGGCAACAACCTGTTTACAGAGCTGACGGACGTTCTGCCCGCCCATATCACCTCGCTCAATCTGCAGAATCAGCGCGAACGCTACAGCCTCTCTACCTTCCCGCTGCAGGAGTGGGCTATGGGCGACAAGCAGGCCGACATACAGCTCGGCTCGCTCATTGCTTACGACCATAAGAACCAGAACTTCGAGGCTCACCCAACGCTCCGCATCTACACCGCCGACAACAACAGCTATGTAGGCGAGATGAGATACAGCGACGGAGCCTACCGCTACTATCTCAGCGGCACATACACCTACGCAAGCGGCACGGAGTTCTGCATCCGCTCGAATGGCGGCGTGGCACAGAACAACCGCCTGCGTGCTAAACTCACATGGACAAAGGGCGACGTGAACGCCGACGCATCGGTAGATGTGCTCGACGCGCAGCAGACGCTCAACTACATTATGGGCACGCAGAACGGCAACTTCAACTATCCCGCAGCCGACACTTATGAGGGCAGCGGCATAAATGTGCAGGACGTCGTGGCGACCATCAACATCTTCATCGGCAGCAACGACAACGCCGACCGGAAGATTGTTATGGCAGCGCAAAGACGCTGGACGGAGAGTCTGGGTGAAGAGGCCTCTGCGGCTAACGTGCTCAGCGTGGAAGACGGCGCGTTGTGGCTCAACGCTTCCGACCAGGTGGCTGCGCTCGACATCACACTCGCCGGCGTAAAGGCTAACGATGTGAAGCTCGCTCTCAGCAAGCAGCGCTATCAGCTCGTGACACACAACACGGCCAACGGCGTTCGCGTAGTGATAATAAGCACTACGGGCGACATCATCAGCGGACGCACCAAACTGTTGCAACTCGCCAAGCCGGCAAGAGTGGACCAGACGATGGCTGCCGACATCGACGCACAGCCCGTAGGCATAGCGTTTGAGGGTCAGGCCACAGGCATCGACGCCGTGACGACCGATGCCGAAAGCCGCGAAGATGTGTACAGCATCGACGGACGCAAGCTGAACGGCGTGGAACGCGAAGGCATCTATATTGTGAACGGAAAGAAAAAGGCTATTAACAGACATCAATTGAAATGAAGACCAGAAGATACATAACCATGATGCTGTTCTTGCTGATGTGCATCACGTCAATGGGTCAGAACAACCTGTCGGTAGGAAAGCTGACAGGCGGTCAGGGCAAGGACGTGCTGATACCTATCAGCCTTGAGAACACAGACGAGGTGGTGGCGCTGCAGTTCGACCTGCAGCTGCCATTCGACCGCTCGTCAAGAACAGCGCCGACACTGAGCCAGTCGCGTATAAACGAACACACGGTGTCGGTAAGAAATCTCGGCAACCATAAATATAGAGTGGTTGTCGTGAATATGAGCAACCGTCCTCTGTCGGGCAACGCTGGCACGATCATCAACTTCCCGATGGCTGTGCCCACAGGCCTGGACCCCGGCACCGAGTATGCCGTGAGCTTGTCGGATGTTATCATCACAAACCGCAAGGGCGACAACATACAGGGCAATTCTAACGTGAACGGCAGCTACACGGTGCAGAGAGAAGACGCTCCCGACCTTGCCACGACCGATGTCAGCATCAGCGGGAGCACACTTGTGCCAGGCAACTATGTCACAGTAACTTGGAAAGTGAGCAACGTTGGCAACGCCGACACGCGCAGCGGTTGGACAGAACGCGTATATCTCGTGAGCACCGAGACAGAAGAAGTGGTGCATGTAGGCAATACTTACTTCAGCAACACGCTGCTCAAGGGCGGCTACATAACACGCAACGCCACCTTCAGCCTCTCGCAGACCGTCGGTCTCGAAGGCGAAGTGACGGCGAAAGTGGTGGTTGAGCCCAACAGCGGCTGCGGCGAGTACAACGCCGACCGTGCCAACAACACCGCAACCGGCGGAACAGCCCAGCTTGAGAAGCACCTGTTCCTTACCGCTCCCGACACAAGCGTGAAGGAAGGTCAGTCGATGCGCCTCACCTTGAAGCGCAGCGGCGACCGCAGCATGGACGAGACATTCAGCATAACGTCGTCGCTGACTGACAAAGCCAAGGTTCCGACCACGGTGACCATCAGCAAAGGTCAGTCGGCAGCGTCGTTCGACGTGGTTTGTCCCGACAACAACGTGGTGAACGACTATTCTAAGGTCACCATCACCGTGAACAAAGCCCACGGATACCCGCAGGATGTCGCCGCATCGTTTAACATTAAGGACGATGAACTGCTGCCCCTCGAAGTGAAGCTCGACAAGACCGACTATAACGAGGGCGAAACGATGAAAGCAACCGTGAGCGTGCCTTACCGTATCGGCAACGATACGCTTACGGTCTACTTCAGCGTGGAGAAGCCGAAGCGTTTCCGCCTGCCCAAGAGCTACACCTTCGAGCCTGGAGCGACAGAAGCTGTGATTGACATTCCGATCATTGACGACAACATCGCTGCCAACGACGAGACATTGCAGCTCAGCGTGTCGGCAGACCATCATCTGACGGGCTCAGCGCTGTTTGTACTGAAGGACAACGATGTGCCAGCTATCAGCATGACTCTGCTGCCCACAACAGTAAGTGAGGCGGCGGGCTACAACGCAGTTCATGCCACGATAAAGCGCACCGAGGCGAAGAATAGCAAGATTACGCTGAAGCTGAGCGACGACAGCAACGGCGAACTCTACTACACAACGCCGATAACCATGCCCGAAGGCACAGAGGAAGTGACGTTCCCCATCGGCGTGAAGGACAACCAGAAGGTTGACGGCACACGCAAGGTGAAGTTCAGCGCAGCTATATACATCACCGATTGCGGCTGCTCTGCCATAGGCGACAAGCAGACCGTGGTGAGCGACACCATAACCATCCTCGACAACGACGGACCGACGCTCAGCGTCACTTCGAACAAGACAACTATCCTCGAAGGCGACGCTACAGGCGCTACGCTCACCATCAGTCGCAACGACGCAACGACCAATCCGCTCACGGTTACGCTGAGCGCGAAGGGCGACGATCTGCAGTTTGCAAAGACCGTGACCATCCCTGCCGGAAAGGAGAGCGTCACGACCCCGTTCGTGGCGTTGAGCAACGAGACCAGCGAGGGCAACCGCACCATTTCTGTCATCGCAAGCAGCGACGGCTACAGTCCAGGTACGGTGTGGATGCTCATCTCCGACCAGACTCTGCCCGACGCAGAGATGCAGACTCCTGTATGCGACGCAGAGATAGAGGCTGGAAGCAAGGCTAAAGTGACGGTAACGGTGAAGAACATCGGTGCCACCAAGATGCCTAAGGGCACACAGATCCGCACAAGCATCGGCTCAAGCTCTACGATGACGCAGACAGATGCCGACATTGCGGTGGGCGCTACCTACACATCTGTTGTAGAACTGGATGCACCGAGCGTGCCCGGCAACTACAGAGTGACGGCAGAAATCAATCCGAACGGCACCGTTACTGAGTTGCAGACCATCAACAACAGCGCCTATACCGAGACGACCGTAACGACTGCCTACACATACGGCATCGGAACCGATAAGAGAACATATAACATTGGTGACAAGGTTGTGTTGGGCGGTACGGTGAAGACACGCGGCGGCGCTACGGCAGCCAGCGTTGAGGTAGAACCATATATCATCTATGCCGGTTCGCGCATAGCTCTGAAAGCCACCACCGATGCCGAAGGCAAATATTCGGTAGAGTACACCTTACAGGCAGGTATGGGCGGCGAGTACGGCTACGGCGTGTGTACACCGGGCGAGAACATCAGCGCCCAGCAGGGCACCTTCAACGTGTATGGCATCTCACGCACCACAACCGAGTATATCAAACACGAGATGTACGAAGGCGATGTGGTTAGCGGCACTATCAAGGTGAAGAACATGAGCAGTCTGCCGCAGCACAACCTGAAAGCAACCTGCGAAAAGAACGAACAGTATGATGTTACGTTCAACGGCGACACAGAACTTGCGGGAGGCGGAACAGCCGAGATAAGCTACACCATCAAGCCGCTTTCGCTCTCTAAGACCAAGGAGTGGGACCGCCTGACGTTCAACATCGCAACAGCCGAGGGCGCATCGCTCAGCGTTGTGACCTACAACTACACTCGCAAGCACACGCCGAACCTCGTGGTGTCGACCAACAGCATCAACACCACCGTGACCAAGGGCAAGGTACGCACATATCCTATCGTGCTCACCAACACCGGCATAGCCGAGACGGGCAAGATAAGCGTGTCGCTGCCTGCAGCACTTTCCGACTTCATCAGTCTGGCTACGCCAGCCACGATGCCGTCGCTGGCAACGGGCGACAGTGCCACGGTGATGCTTAAGTTCAACGCTGCCAACTACGACGTGAATGTCTACCAGAAAGGTAGCATCGCCATCAACTGCAGCGAGGGCAACGGCAAGCAGATTAGCTTCAACGTGAAGGTGGTGAGCGAGGAGAAGGGCAACCTTCGCATCCGCGTTCGCGACGAGAACACCATCTACGGCAACAAGGACGGCGAGCATCCGTACGTCAGCAACGCCAGCGTGCGGCTCACCGACTACAACACCGGCGCACTCGTGATGCAGGATGTGACGGGCGAGGACGGCAGCATAACGTTCAGCGACCTGACCGAAGGCTACTACCACCTGCACGTTACAGCAGACCGCCATGACACTTACAACCAGAACGTGCTGGTGAGTCCGGGCGAGACAACCGAGCATCTTGCCACTATCAGTTACCAGGCCATCAAGGTGGACTGGACGGTGGAAGAGACCGAGGTGGAAGACGAATATGAGATAACCACCAAGTTTACATACGAGACGCAGGTGCCTGTGCCGGTTGTGGAGATGAACGCTCCAGAAGCTATCATCCTTGCCGACATCAACCGCGGCAAGAGCGCACTCTTCAACGTGGTGCTGCGCAACCGCGGACTCATTGCCGCACAGAACGTGCAGTACACACCGCCAACGGCCGACGGCTTCGTGTTCATGCCGATGGTGGAATATGAGGGCTTCACGCTCGCACCTGAGCAGAGCTACGTCATACCCGTGCTGGTGATGCACGAGGAGGACTTCAACAGCGACAACTTCGCACAAAACGTGAAACGCCACATGGTGCAACGTGCCGAGG
The DNA here is from genome assembly GCA_900543975.1 of uncultured Prevotella sp. Taxonomy (GTDB): domain Bacteria; phylum Bacteroidota; class Bacteroidia; order Bacteroidales; family Bacteroidaceae; genus Prevotella. The sequence goes on from UQTI01000018.1 coordinate 41,040, forward strand.
GCAGAGCAAAGAAGAAGTGCTTCGGTAACATGGGCACCAAGTTTGAGTGGCCATGCGGCGATGACGCCAAGTTTGCATGGATCGGCTCTGTTATCCGCTATGTGCAAGACAACGCCGAATGTTCTGACCCACCACCAGCAGGTGGCGGACACTCAGTAAGCTATCCTCAGACACAACCCGGACTGGGTGGTGGCCCCTATGGTGATTTCGGCGGCTATGCAACTGCAAGCGGTGGAAGGACAGATGCCGAGGCTCTGATGAAGCTGGTGTGCACCGCAATAGAGTGTGTGCCTATTCCTGACCTGCCGCTCTGCATGTCACCAGCCATCACCAATGCTCTGGAAGGCTCGGCCCTGCAGTTTGCTGGCGACTGCGCGATGGAGTTTATCAACGGTAAGATTGGCGATAAGATTCCATTGTTCGACTGTATGAAGGGAATTGCATCCAACTACGGCCCTGACATGGTAGATTGTCTCGGCAACTGGGGCAAGCAACTGGCAGGAATGGTCAGCAAGGCGCCCAGGCGGAAGGCGGGGGACAAGGACGACAAGCCCATGCCTGCCCTGATGGAGTCGTCGGGCTACAAGCAGTTCCTGTTCTACAGCTACTTCGACACCTACATGGAGTATAACCGACAGCTCACCCAGGCGCCTAAGGCGATAAGCATGAAGGACTTCGGCGTGGAGCTGATGGCGGCAATACACAACGCCGACCTCGAACTGCAGAAGATGCGCGAGGACGGCACGCTCTGGACGTTCGACCTGAACACCATTCCGGACAACACCACGGTG
>UQTI01000019.1 GCA_900543975.1 uncultured Prevotella sp.
TGGATATTCGCCGCCTTCGGCGACGCTCTGGCAAGCGACAAAGTCGAGCGCGGCGGCGCTTGCCAGAGATAATTTTCATAGTATAAATAAGAAAGCTCTGTTTGTAACATTTTTACAAAAGAGGGAAGAAAGAGAAGCGTTATATATATGCAGTTTTGCAATTATCTACGTCAATATTGGTTAATTATCTTAAATCGTCATTCTTTTTTTAACAAAACGCTATTAACAAAGAAAAAAATGGCTTATCTTTGCCGATATGAAAAAAAGAACGATTTGGACAATAGCTGCAATCATGGGATTTTCCTTCATGGCGTTGCTCTACCTTCAGCTGAGATACATCCAGGAGATGGTGGACATGAAGAAGGAACAGTTCGATGAGTCGGTGAACAGAGCGTTGTATCAGGCATCACGCAATCTGGAACTCAACGAGACATTGAGGTATCTGGAGAAAGACGTGAACGAAACGGAACGACGCGCTTTCCGCCGCGACTCTGTAGGCACACGCTCAAAGACACCTGACGGGTCTATTCAGCAGTCGCACCAATATTCGGTCATGGGCAAAGACGGCACCATCTATTCGTCATTTGAGCTTAAGACGATATCGGTGAAGCCATCGCAGATGCCCAAGGCCATGATCCTGCACACCGACAAGAACTCGCTGTCGGAGGCGTCGAAATCGTTGCAGGAGATTGTGAAGAACCGTTACGTCTACCAAAAAGCGCTGCTCGACGAGGTGGTCTACACCATTCTCTATTCGGCATCGGACAAACCGCTGAAAGAGCGCATCAACTTTAAGCTGCTTGACCAAGACCTCAAGGCAGAGCTGATGAACAACGGCATCAACATTCCGTACCATTTCACCGTGTCCACACAAGACGGCCGTGAGGTCTACCGCTGTCCCGAATATTCGGACGAAGGCGAGGAGTTTACCTATTCGCAGGTTCTCTTCCGAAACGACCCACAGTCGAAGATGGGTGTCGTGAAGGTACACTTCCCTGAGATGCACGCTTACATCTTCTCGTCTGTGAGGTTCATGATTCCGTCGGTGGCGTTCACACTCGTGCTGCTCATAACGTTCCTCTTCACCATCGTCGTGATCTTCCGTCAGAAGCGTTACACAGAGATAAAGAACGACTTCATAAACAACATGACGCATGAGCTGAAGACACCTATCGCCAGCATCTCCCTGGCGGCACAGATGCTCAACGACAACAGCGTGCCGAAGAGCGAGACCATGCTCAAGCATCTCGGCGGCGTTATCTACGATGAGTCGAAACGTCTGAGATTCCTTGTCGAGAAGGTGCTGCAGATGTCGATGTTTGACCGCAAGAAGGCTGTGTTCAAGAAGAAGAAGCTCGACCTCAACGAGATGGTTGAGAACATCGCCAACTCGTTCACCTTGCGTGTGGAACACACAGGCGGCAAGATATACACAGAGATAGAAGCCATCGACTCAACGATCTATGTCGACGAGATGCACTTCCAGAATGTCATTAACAACCTGCTCGACAACGCGGTTAAATATCGCAAACCCGACCAGCCTGTCGACATCTACATACGCACATGGAACGATGACACGCATCTTTATCTATCCATACGCGACACAGGCTTGGGCATAAAGCGCGACAACCTTAAGAAGGTGTTTGATAAGTTCTACCGCGTTCACACAGGCAATGTGCATGATGTCAAGGGCTTTGGCCTCGGTTTGGCTTACGTCAAGAAGATCGTCATCTTACACCAGGGCGACATCTCGGTAGAGAGCGACCTCGGCAAGGGCACGAAGTTTACAATCAAGCTGCCCGTGATCAAGGACGAATAAGTCATTGTCAAAGAAAAAAGACATATCAGGAAAAAGACATAAACAAAAGAGATAATCGAAAACAAACAATTCGACAAGAAAGTATTTAAAAGTGAATTATTAAACATTAAATATCAAACATTAAACATTATAAGATTATGGACGAGAAATTGAAAATTCTGTTGTGCGAGGATGATGAGAACTTGGGTATGCTTCTTCGCGAGTATCTGCAAGCTAAAGGCTACACGGCAGAGTTGTGCCCCGATGGCGAGGCTGGTTTCAAAGCTTTCATGAAAACCAAGTTTGATATCTGTGTGCTCGACGTGATGATGCCTAAGAAGGACGGCTTCACGCTGGCTCAAGAGATTAGACAGTCGAACGCAGAGATGCCTATCATCTTCCTCACGGCCAAAACGCTTAAGGAAGACATCCTGGAGGGATTCAAGCTTGGCGCCGACGACTATATAACCAAGCCTTTCTCTATGGAAGAGCTTGTGCTGCGCATTGAGGCAATCCTGCGCCGTGTTCGCGGCAAGAAGAACAAGGAGAGCTCGGTGTACCACATCGGACGCTTCGTGTTCGACACACAGAAGCAGCTGCTCTCTATCGGCGACAAGCAGACAAAGCTCACAACCAAGGAGAACGAACTGCTGGCTCTGCTCTGCAGCCACGCCAACGAGATCTTGCAGCGCGACTTTGCGTTGAAGACCATCTGGATTGATGACAACTACTTCAACGCACGCTCTATGGACGTTTACATCACCAAGCTGCGCAAGCACCTGAAAGACGACGACCAGATTGAGATCATCAACATCCACGGCAAGGGATACAAGCTCATCACACCTGACGAGGAATAACCAAAGCAAAGCTACCCCAAGAGCCATTAAAGCCGTTTTAAACGGAAAAGCCGTTAGAACGGGAAAGCTGTTAGAACGGGTGGCTTTTCACACAACAATAACTTAAAGAAAAACCGCAATAGGGTTGGTTCCCTACTGCGGTTTTTCTTTTTTTATATTCTTATGCTTTTATATTCTTATGCTTTTGAAGACCAGATTGCTTAAATGCCATTTACAACCTTATGCAACTGCTCACCGAGACCAATGGTGTAGCCTTGTGAGATGAACACCACACGGTTGAAGGTGTCGGCAATGATGAACACAGGCATCTGGTCAGGGTTCTGAAGCTTCATCTCCTTGGCTATTTGCTTACGGATAGCACCATCCTTGTCGATGCCAAACATCACGGTTGACGGAAGGTTGCCAAACTCGGCTGCGTTAAATTTCTTGGCATCGGCATCGTTGGCAAAGAGCAACAGCATGGGACGGCCCCATTTCTCAAGCTCGGTGCGCATCTTTTCGATGTCATGCAACGCATGATTGGTAGGCTCCTGCCCCACTCCAACGAGTCCTACGACAAAATAGCCGCGGCCTGTCTGCGACAAGATGCTCACGCTCTTGCCATCCTTCTCAAACATCGACTCGCTGTTAAACGAGCCAATGACGCTGACAGCGGTTTGACTGGTACGCATCTCAAGCGGCACCGTTGTTGTGGTGTTGGCCTTAAGGTCAAATATCTGGTTGGTTGCCAGCACGCTACCGTCGGCAAGACGTGTGCCTGTTGTGAGAAGATACTTACCCTCATCAAGGTCAATGCCGTTCTTAAAGGTGTTAGCCCATGTTGAGCCTTCACCCATGTCGGCCTGGCCCTCCTCAAAGTTGAGCAGCTGTGTCACACCGTCAACGATCTTGCTCAGCGTGAAATGGTTATAATATTTAGGATTGTCGAGCACCTTTGTAGGCTTATAGGTGAGCACCAGCTTGCCTTGTGGCGCGTTCTTATGCTCTTTGACAGCAGTAAACGACACGTCCTTCCACTGTCCGTCTTGCTTATACTGCACCTTCGATGTCACCTCATCCTTTCGAGCCTCTATACCTATGCTTCGTGCAGCGTCAACAAAGAAGATGTCGCGTGAACGGGTGTCGGTAAGACGCGCCTTGAGCGCTCCCATAGGTGTCTGCGCAATCTTAAGAGCCAGACTGTCGGTAGACACGCGAAGGTTCTTGTTCATCCACTCTACAAGAGCAAGCGGATTCTTACGGAACGCGGGTGCCTGCTTGGCAAAATATTTTGCCAGCTGGTTCTTGAACGGCGCGATGATAAGCTCGTTCTCCACACGCGGACCCACCTGGTCGCTCGCCGCCGTGAAATTGTCTTCAAGGATGTCGGTTGTTATGTCGCGGAAGTCCTTATCGCTAAGGGTCTTGAAAAGAGCGATCACACGAGGCATGTTGTCAGCATGACGGCTGACGAAAGAGGTTATGACCTCATGGTTTCCACGCGACTTGACAATAAACTCGGCTGCTTCAGGACAGATCTTCTTTGCCTCATCAAGCGTGAGGAAGGTAGATGTGTAAGCCTTGCGCAACGAGTCTTCATAAGCGAAACGCTTGTCGTTAACGGCACGCTGCTCTGGTGTGACAGCTGGCAGGACGGTATTTTCTGCGGGAGGCGTAACATCGAGCGTGTCATGCAACAGAGCCGCATCTTTCATATCGTGATTGAGCGTTATGCGCGCGTTCTTGTCCTTTCCGAACGACACTTTTGCGAAACCATAACGTCCGCCTTTTGACGCCCACACCATCATGTCGCCGTTTCCGGCTGAGATGTCTGTATGACCCAAGGCATCGGCATATTTCGTGGCAACGGTGCAAAACTCGGCATAGTTGTAAATCTTGAAATCTACACGCGCATTGCTTACCGCAGAGCCGTCAACGTTGACCACAGCAATGTTTATCTTGCTGCAAGGAGCATAGTTGCTGATGAGGTTTATCTCGGTAAAATTGGTAGCGCGAAGCATCACCTCCTCGGGTCCGGCATAATCGCCAAACACCTTGGTGTGCATGAGCATGGCACGCGAAGCAGGAGCATTGAACCATCCGAGGTTAAGCACAGGCTCTGGCTCGCAGGCACCGAGGAAGTACCATTTGCCATCGGCCCAAGCCTCTACCCATGCGTGGTTGTCGTCGGTGTGTGCCCAGCGCGGTGTGTAGACCTGACGGGCTGGAATGCCGACAGCACGCAAGGCGGCCACTGTGAACGTGCTCTGCTCACCACAACGGCCTGTGGCTGTGCGCACGGTGGCAAGGGGTGCAGACGTGCGTGCGTCAGACGGTTGATATGTCACCTTCTCGTGGCACCAGTGGTTTACCTCAAGAATGGCATCATACATGCTCTTGCCCTTGACCCTGTTTTTCAGTTCGCGGTAGAACACGGTGCGTGACGAGTCGAGCGGCTCGTTGTTAACACGCAGCGGCAGCACAAAATGGCGAAACAACAGTTCGGGGACGTTCTTGCCCCACGTCATCTCTTCTCTTGCCGTGAGCGTGGCCTTGACGTTGTCAAGATAGAAGCTTGTAGGATAGTCGGTCACATCGGCAAGCGGCATGTAGGCATACAGAAACTCAAGAGCCTCTGTCTGCTCAAGCGTGGGCTTGAGGCTCTTGGTGTCAAAAAACTGCTTGCCCACTGTCTGCATGCGGTTTTTGAACACACTCTCTACCTTGTTGCGGTAAGGCGTGTCGGTGATGAAATGGTTGTCGCTCCATGCCCCAAGACACGTTGTGGCAAAGAGAAGCGACAGAAAGATTTTTTTCATATAACGATTTGGTGATTGGTTGGTAAAAAGATTGAAAAAAAGGGAAGCAACATGTTTGGTGTTCGCTTCCCTTTTCCGTTCGTCAGACGTTTGTAAAGGGTGTTAAACCCGAAACGCGTCTTGGTATTGTTTCTTATTTTAAGTCGATTTTCTCTACTCGTCTCTCATGACGACCGCCCTCAAACGTGGTGGCAAAGAACTCGTCCATGATCTTCTCGGCTGTCTTGTTGTCAACAAAACGGCCTGGCATCACGAGCACGTTGGCATCGTTATGCTGACGGATGAGATGAGCGATCTCAGGCATCCATGCCAAACCGGCACGCACACCGTTATGCTTGTTGAGCGTCATGCTGATGCCCTCGCCGCTACCGCAGATGCCGATACCGGGATAAACCTCACCACTCGTTATGCCCTCTGCAAGAGCATGGCCGAAGTCGGGATAGTCGCAGCTCATGTCGCTATATGTTCCATAGTCTTTGTAGGGATAACCGTGCGACTCAAGATACTGAATCACAAATTTCTTCAATGCGAAGCCTGCGTGGTCGCAAGCAATGCCGACTGTCTTTATCTCCATAAGCGTTAATGTTTAGAAGTAAATAGGTTTTCAATTAAGCGGGCCATGCTGACGCGCTATGCTTCAGCACAGCCCACCTTTAATAATTATCTCTTGATGCGCAGCTTTTGTCGCTGCTCATGTTTTTTCTGACATTTGGGTTCTTTTTCAGAACTCACGTTTATTTTCCGATGAAAGCCTTTACCTGCTTGTACACGTTCTCAGCTGTGAAGCCGAGCTTCTCGTCGAGCACCTTGTAAGGAGCTGAGAAGCCAAACGAGTTGAGACCGTAAACGGTGCCGTTGGCACCTACAAGACCCTCAAGGGTGACGGGCAGACCAGAGGTGAGACCAAAGATCTTTGAACCCTGTGGCAAGATGCTCTCCTGATACTCTTTCGACTGTGTGCGGAACAGACCCTCAGAAGGAACGCTGACGATGCGCACCTTGATGCCTTCGTTGCGAAGCAGCTCGCTACCAGCCACAAGGGTAGACACCTCTGAGCCAGAAGCAAGAAGGATAACGTCGTAGTCGGCATCAGAACCTTTCACGACATACGCACCCTTGCGTGCCTCCTCATAATCGTTGCCCTCGGGCAGACTTGTCACGTTCTGACGAGAGAAGATGAGAGCTGTAGGTGTGGCCATGTTCTCAACAGCCATCTTCCAGCACACTGTTGCCTCGTCGGTGTCGGCAGGACGGAACACGCGGACAGAGTCTTGACCGTTGTGGTTCTTCAACTTCTCCATGAGACGGATCTGTGCCTCCTGCTCCACGGGCTCGTGGGTGGGACCATCCTCGCCTACACGGAACGCATCGTGTGTCCAGATAAACTTGATAGGCACCTGCATGAGAGCAGCCATGCGGATGGCGGGCTTCATATAGTCGGAGAACACAAAGAATGTGCCGCAAGCGGGGATAACGCCACCGTGCAGATACATGCCTATGCAGACGCAGGCCATGGTGAGCTCGCTCACACCTGCCTGGAAGAACGCGCCAGAGAAATCGTCGTAACGCATGTCCTTTGTCTTCTTCTGGAAGCCATCGGTCTTGTCAGAGTTGCAGAGGTCGGCAGAAGAGCACACCATGTTGCCCACCTGCTCTGCAAGCACACCGAGACAGTTGGCAGAAGCTGCACGCGTAGCAGCATCACGAGGCTGCACGAGAGCGCTCCAGTCGACCTTAGGAGCATCGCCTGAGAACCACTGCTTCATGAGCTCTGCCTTCTCAGGATTGTTCTTACGCCACTCTTCCTCAGCGGCATGACGTGCAGCCACGATGGTGCGCAGCTCAGCGTTGCGCGCATCGTAGAGAGCCTTCACGTCGTCAAACACAACGAACGGGTCGTTAACATCGCCACCAAGATTCTTCACCGTGTTCACATAAGCATCGCCACCGAGTGGTGCGCCGTGTGTCTTCACGTTACGCTCGTAGCTGCTGTTGTCGGCCTTGCGTGCGCCCTTACCCATCAGTGTGTGACCGATGATAAGTGTAGGACGGTGCTCCTCCTTGCCGGCAAGGATCAGAGCGGCACGAATCTCGTCGGGGTCGTTGCCGTTTATTGTCAGCACGTTCCATCCCCATGCGCGATATTTCTGCTCGGTGTTCTCGTTCATCACCACGTCACACTCGGTAGAGAGCTGTATCTCGTTGGCATCGTAGAACATGATAAGGTTGTTCAGATGCAGCAGGCCGGCAATGCGTCCTGCACCCTGAGAAATTTCTTCCTGAATGCCGCCGTCAGAGATGTAAGCATAGATCTTATGCTGCATCATTGTGCTTCCGAGGCGTGCCTCAAGGAATTTCTCTGCAATGGCAGCACCCACAGCGTAGGTGTGTCCCTGTCCGAGAGGGCCTGACGTGTTCTCGATGCCGCGTGCGATGTCGCGCTCGGGATGTCCAGGCGTCACCGAACCCCACTGACGGAACTGCTTCAGCTCCTCGATGGTGAATTTGCCTTGAAGGGCCAAGGCCGAATAGAGCATCGGCGACATGTGTCCCGGGTCAAGGTAGAAACGGTCACGGCCTTCCCATGTAGGATTCTCTGGGTCGTAGGTTAAAAACTCGGAGAAAAGTACATTAATGAAATCCGCACCGCCCATAGCACCTCCGGGATGTCCAGACTTAGCTTTCTCAACCATCGATACAGCAAGGATTCTTATGTTGTCTGCTGCATGATTCATTAATTCCTTATTGTTCATGTCTTGTATTTAGTGTTAAAATAGAACTATTTAAAATCTTATTCGTAATTTTGGGATGTCATGGTTAATTTCTTTTAGCAGAGACGAAAACTTCTTTGGTAAGATGAAGCTTCTTTTGTTGGGGTGATGCCTCTTTTACGGAAATGAGGTCTATTTTTTATGCCAAGAAATCTATTTAGTGCAAAGATAGTGATATTAGTTGGATTAGTTTAATTTTTGAATGTGTTTTTTGACAAATCTGTTATTTTTTTATTCATCATCAATAAAAAACGCAAAGAAAAAGTCGGCCTTGCCGTTAAGCAGACCGACTTTATATTGTTTTTCTCTAAAACGATGCAAGAGAAACAGAGCTTTTATTAGCAAATTTTGCGTGAGCCGTCACCGATGACAACATCAATAACCTTGGGCTCCTTGCCATATTTGGCAGAATATTTTGCCTTTGCGTCAGCGATGAACTGATCATAGAGCTCATCTTTCACGAGGTTGATGGTGCATCCACCGAATCCGCCGCCCATGATGCGACTACCGGTAACGCCATTCTCCTTGGCGATGTCGTTAAGGAAGTCGAGCTCCTCGCATGACACCTCATATTCCTTGCTCAGACCTTCGTGGGTCTCATACATCTTCTTGCCTACGGTCTCATAGTCGCCAGCGTTGAGGGCGTCGCACACTGCGAGCACACGGTCTTTCTCGCCGAGCACGAAGTGAGCGCGCTTGTAGTCTTCCTCACTAACCTCACCCTTTACAGCCTCAAGCTGCTCCCATGTGCAGTCGCGGAGAGTCTCAAACTTGGCATCGGGATACTTTGCAGCAATGTGCTTGACAACGTTCTCACAGCTGTTGCGGCGGTCGTTGTAAGGAGAGCCGGCAAGCTCATGCTTCACGCAAGAGTTGAGGAGCACCAGTTTGTAGCCAACGGGCTTGAAGGGGAAATATTCGAACTCGCGGCTGCGGCAGTCGAGACGCATGAGGCATCCTTCCTTTCCAAAGACGCTTGCGAACTGGTCCATGATTCCGCAGTTCACGCCGCAATAATTGTGCTCTGTAGCCTGGCCGGCAAGCGCCATATCCCACTTGCTCACCTTGTTGTCGCCGAAGAGGTCGTTGAGAGCATAAGCGAAGCAGCTCTCAAGGGCAGCCGATGAAGACATGCCTGCACCGAGAGGCACATCACCGGCAAAGGCTGTGTTAAAACCCTTCACGTCGACACCGAGCTTGCGCATCTCCTGCACCATGCCGTAGATGTAGCGTGCCCAGCTTGCGCGAGGACCATTGGGATCGTCAACCTTAAACTCGACACGGTCTTTCAAATCTATCGAATAGCACATCACGGTGTTGGTGCCATTAGGACGAACCTCGGCCATGATGCCACAGTCTACAGCACCGGGGAACACGAATCCACCGTTATAGTCGGTGTGCTCACCGATGAGGTTAATACGTCCTGGCGATGCATATATGTTACCTGTCTTTCCGTCAAAATGTTTGATAAAACGGCTTCTTACGAATTCTATGTCCATAATGATAGTTTTTTTTAATGATTAAAAAGATTGTTAAAATAGAATTGCCCTTTGGCGCATCTTCAACAGTAAGCGCCAAGGGGCAAAACGGGTTTTCGGTTATATTATTCTACAGGGATGTCGGTGTTTACATTCTTGCAACCAACGAGGCTGTAGTAGAGAATGTAGGCAAGCATGGCAATAACGAGCCAGTAGCTTGCGATGTAGCCGGCGTTGTTGGCGATGAGGTTCTGGATGAACGGCATGATACCACCACCCACAACCATGGTCATGAAGAGACCTGAAGCAGCTGCTGTGTACTTGCCAAGGCCCTCAACAGCGAGGTTGAAGATGCCGCCCCACATCACTGATGTGCAAAGACCGCAGAGCACGATGAACAGACACTTGACAGGAACACCTGCCGTCATGATGAAACCGTCAGAAACGCTATAAGCGGGCATGCTCATTGTGAGGTCGCTGGGCAGGAAGATGGTAATAAGCAACAGAACGATGGCTGTTGTGGTCACGCACAGCATCTGAGCACGTGTTGACACCTTGCCACTGATGATAGAGCTTGAAAAACGTCCTACAAGCATCAGCATCCAGTAGATGGCAGCGATAGCACCACCGATGGCGGCACCGTTGGCAAGACCCACACCACCTGCCGACTCGGGCTGTGCCAGATAGAAGGTGAGCTGTGAAGGAATGCCGACCTCGATACCAACATAGAAGAAGATGGCGATGATGCCAAGCAAGGTGTGACGGAAACTGAGCGGTGAGTGCTCCATAACTTCCTTTTTCTCGCCTGCCTTCTGGAGATGGGGCTCAGGAATGGTTGCGAAAGCAATAATGATGATAGACACGGCGAACACGCCCATAGCGATGAACAACAGAGGTGACACGTCGCTCATGGCTGTGTCCTTGGTAACGCTACCGATGAGAGCACCCACGAAGAGCGGTGTAAGGGTTGCAGAGAGCGAGTTGAGCGAGCCACCGGTCTGGATGAGCTGGTTACCGCGGTTGCCGCCACCACCAAGCAGGTTAAGCATGGGGTTAACAACGGTGTTGAGCATGCAGACGCAGAAGCCGCAGATGAAAGCACCGAGCAGGTAGATGATGAGGTTGAGCATCACAGGCTGTCCGCCAACGGTGAAGACTGCGGTGTCGGCACCAACAATGCTTGACACATACTGCACGCCAAGGCCGACAAAGCCGATAGCCATTGCCAAAATAGCAGTTTTCTTGTAACCAATCTTTGTCAACATGATGCCTGCGGGGATACCCATAAAGAGGTAAGCGAGGAAGTTCATCATGTTGCCCATCATTCCTGCCCATGAGTACTGGTTACCCCAAATGAGGCCGAAAGGTGCTGCAAGATTTGTCACAAAGGAGATCATTGCGAAGAGGAACATCATCACGATGATAGCAATGATGCTGCTCTGTGTTTTAGAAGTATTTTCCATTTTTTGTTTTATGATTTAGTTATATTAATTGATTTTTATTGTCTGAGTTGGTGGTCAAATGATAAAAACAAAAGTTGCAGTAGACTTGTTGCAGTGGATTGTCAGTATGGGGTTATCCTTGCACAAATGCGGGGCAACCGTGAGGATTGTTCAAAAAGAACGCCCATACGGATGCCCTACAATTCGTTTTATTGTCAAATGTTATTATGTGTTTTCATCATGAGCTTAGACCCGTTGTTATTTTTCAACACCAAACTTATAAACCGTCTTCTGTGTGTATTGCTCACCTGGCTTAAGAACCACAGACGGGAAATAAGGATGATTTGGCGAATCGGGGAAATGTTGTGCCTCAAAGCAGATAGCGCTTCTGCGTGGGAAGGTGGCACCATGCTGTCCCTTGTAACCGTCAGCCCAGTTGTCTGTGTAGACCTGAACGCCAGGCTCGGTTGTGAATACCTCCATGGTGCGTCCGCTAACGGGTTCTGTTATCTTGGCAGCGAAGCTCAGTTCGCTCTCTTCTTTCTTGTTCAACACGAAGCAATGGTCGTAACCTGCTCCGTTCTTTATCTGCTCGTTGTCGGCATCGATGTCTTGCCCCACGGTCTTGGGCTTACGGAAGTCGAATGGTGTGCCTTTCACGAATCTGATCTCACCTGTAGGTATCGATGTCTCGTCGATAGGCAGATAATAGTCGGCGTTTATCTCACAAACCAAGTTATCGATTGTCGGTGTCGGATCAGCAATGCCAGCCAAAGAGAAGAAGCCATGACTTGTGAGGTTGATCACTGTCTTCTTGTTGGTTGTGGCCATATAGTCGATGCTCAACTCGTTATCGTCATTGAAAGCATAAACCACAGTCACTCTTACCTCACCCGAGAAACCTTCCTCGCCGTAGGGGCTGACATATTTGAGCACCAGCGTGTGGTCGTTCATCTGAAGCGCATCCCACACCTTGGCGTTAAAGCCTTTCTTGCCGCCATGCAAGCAGTTGGGTCCATTGTTGATGGGCAAGCTATACTCTTTGCCGTGCAGCTGGAACTTGCCTTTACAGATGCGGTTGCCATAACGTCCTATCAACGTAGAGAGATAAGGCTCAGGCGACTCCATCACATCTTTTATGTTGTCGTGTCCTTGAATCACATTGGCGTGTTTTCCATCTTTGTCGGGCACCATGATAGCCACAATTGCTCCGCCATAGTTGGTAATGGCAACCTCGTTGCCTTCATTGTTCTTGAGGATGTAAAGGTCTGTGGCCTTTCCATCTATAGTGGCCTGAAAATCTTCTCGTCTCAGGCCACAGAGATTTGCTATGTCTGCAGTATTCGTCATAACCATAAAGTTTTTAGTTACATTATGCTCTTGCAAAGTAAATGAAAAAAAATGAAAGCCACAAAAGAAATGTGTAAAAATGTATTTCTGTCACAGTTAAAAACAGTTAACAATAAAATACGTCAACTATGCTCGGCTAATATAATAAGGTATAGGCGCATCTTTTGTCAAAGCAAAAGCGAACGGCATGCTCAAAAAATCGGCAAAAATGAGTTTTGGCAGAAAATTATAGGCATAAGATTTGGCGTAAAAGGAAAAATACATTATCTTTGCATCCGAATTTAGAAAGGCTGCTTTCAAAAGTTCTGCAAGGCCGATATGGCTCAGTTGGTAGAGCAACGCATTCGTAATGCGTGGGTCCCCGGTTCGAGTCCGGGTATCGGCTCAAATGATAACCTTGCGATAATAGCTCAGTTGGTAGAGCACTAGCTTCCCAAGCTGGGGGTCGCGGGTTCGAGCCCCGTTTATCGCTCCTTAGCGTAAACATTTGACAATCATAAAGAAACGAAAAATAGCAACCGATTTTTGGTTGCTATTTTTCGTTTCTTACAGTTTACGGATTAGCATCTCAGAAGCTATCAGAAGCTCATAAAGCTATATTTTCGTACCCTCTTTCGTACCCGAATCCATAGCCTAATTTGTAGCCGAATTCGTAAGCCTAACATGTAGCTTATTGACCGTCAACAAACTTAACGGCCAATAAGCGACATCATTATTATTTTTTCTCCTTGGTAGCCGAATCTTGTGCGGCATCTGTCATCTCGCCTTCAATATAAAGACGCACCATGCTGGGATCACCGTTTGTACGAACGGTAACCATCTTCTTAAAATGACCAGGATAGAGACCGCGACCATTGTATGTGACCTTTATCTCACCCTTCTCACCCGGACGGATGGGAGCCTTTGTGTATGTGGGTATTGTGCAGCCACAACTGCCTATGGCCTGGTTGATGATGAGCGGACTTTTGCCCACGTTTGTGAATGTGAACACACACTTCTGTGTAGACTTTGTCTCGGAGAATGTGCCAAAATCGTGTGTGGTCTTCTCAAACTTTATAGACGGACCATCTGTCTTAGGCTTGGCCTGCTGCGCCATTGCCAACGTAACGGTGGCAAGACACATCACTATGAAAGATAAAAATTTTTTCATGTTTTCGGATGTTTAATTGTCTTTTGTATCTGATATTAGCTGCAAAGGTAACGAAAGTTTTGATTGCATACTTTTAAAGCCCTATTATTTTGCAATAATTAACTGTAGATTCTGTTTCTACACGACATATTGGCTTCAAAGAAACGCAAGAAGAACAAAGATTGCTGTGCAAAAGCAACAAAAAAAATGGCTATATATGAAAAATAAATTTGGCTATTTGGCGCAAACACTATAACTTTGCAGTTGGTTTGCATAAAATTTGGAAACAAAATAAAAAAAACATACACATTATTTATAATATATGTACAGAACAAACACTTGTGGAGAGCTTCGACTCTCTGACGCCGGCAAGAACGTGACACTCGCCGGATGGGTACAGCGTGTAAGAAAGATGGGCGGCATGATCTTTGTAGATCTGCGCGACCGCTACGGCATTACACAGCTGGTTTTCAACGAGTCTGACGACAGCGAGCTTTGCGCACGCGCCAGCAAACTGGGACGCGAGTTTTGCATCCAGGTTGTAGGCGAGGTTAGTGAGCGTGAGAGCAAGAACAACGCTCTGCCCACTGGCGACATCGAAATTTTGGTAAAGGAGCTTAACATCCTGTCAAAGAGCGCCACACCTCCGTTCACCATCGAGGACAACACCGATGGTGGCGATGACATACGCATGAAGTATCGCTACCTTGACCTGCGCCGTCCTACCGTGCGCAAGAACCTTGAGCTGCGCCACAAGATGACCATTCTTATCCGCAACTTCCTTGACCAGCAGCAGTTTATTGAGGTGGAGACACCTATACTTATTGGCAGCACACCTGAGGGAGCACGCGACTTTGTCGTGCCTTCACGCATGAACCCTGGTCAGTTCTACGCTCTGCCACAGAGCCCCCAGACCCTTAAGCAGCTGCTCATGGTGAGCGGTTTCGACCGTTACTTCCAGATAGCAAAATGTTTCCGCGACGAGGATCTTCGCGCTGACCGTCAGCCCGAGTTTACACAGATTGACTGCGAGATGTCGTTTGTTGACCAGGACGACGTGATCAACCTGTTTGAGGACATGGCCCGTCACCTGTTCAAGGAGATTCGTGGCGTGGAGCTGCCTGCCAAATTGCAGCAGATGACATGGCATGAGGCCATGCGCCGCTTCGGTAGCGACAAGCCCGACTTGCGTTTCGGCATGGAATTTGTCGAGCTGATGGATGTCTTGAAGGGCACAGGCACGTTCTCGGTGTTCGACAGCGCTGCTTACATTGGCGGTATCTGCGTTCCCGGCTGCGCCAACTATACCCGCAAGCAGCTTGACCAGCTCACCGACTTCGTGAAGCGTCCACAGGTAGGCGCCAAGGGCCTTGTATATGTCAAGTTCAACGCCGACGGCACCGTGAAGAGCAGCATAGACAAGTTCTACTCACCAGAGGTGCTTCAGCAGCTCAAGGAGAAGATGGGCGCCAAGGACGGCGACCTCGTACTCATTCTCAGCGGCGACAACGCCAACAAGACCCGTGTGCAGCTCTGCACCCTGCGTCTTGAGATGGGCGACCGCCTCGGCCTGCGCGACAAGAACAAGTTTGAGTGTCTGTGGATTATCGACTTCCCTCTGTTCGAGTGGAGCGACGAGGAGCAGCGACTCATGGCAACACACCACCCCTTCACCATGCCTAACCCCGACGACATTCCTCTGCTCGACGAGCATCCTGAGCAGGTTCGTGCCAAAGCTTATGACTTTGTGTGCAACGGCATAGAGGTAGGCGGCGGCAGCCTCCGTATCCACGACTGCGACCTTCAGGAGAAGATGTTCCAGATTCTGGGCTTCACACCTGAGCGCGCCATGGCACAGTTTGGCTTCCTCATCAACGCCTTCAAGTATGGAGCACCTCCTCACGCCGGCCTGGCGTTCGGTCTCGACCGCTTTGTGTCAATCATGGCTGGTCTCGACTCTATACGCGACTGCATAGCCTTCCCGAAGAACAACAGCGGACGCGACGTTATGCTCGATGCACCTTCGGTTCTTGACCCCAAACAGCTTGAGGAGCTGCACCTCAGTGTTGACGCAAGTCAAGAAAACGCGTAAAACTGTTGACTGATAGCCGTTTGCAGCGCTTTTTGTCATAAATAATGTTGGATTGTTTAAAAATTAGTTGTAATTTTGCAACTATCAAAGGTTGAATAGTTATAAATTAACGATATCAGCCAAGATTAATTTACTAAATTATGACAGAAAAGAAAGCGACAACAAAAAAGACTACCGCAGCAAAGGCTACAACAAAGACTGCAACAAAGGCAACAGCAGCAAAGAAGACCGCTGTAAAGAAAGTAGCAGAAGTGACAATCAACGCCGAGAGCGTAGGTTTCCGTGCAGGTGACGTTTATCAGGCTCTTGCAGCAGCAGAGAAAGCTCTCACCGTGGCTGAGATTGCAAAGAACGCTAAGATTAGCAAGGAAGAGGCTTACCTCGGTATAGGTTGGCTCTTCAAAGAGGGCAAAGTGAATGGTGAGGAAGGTCTCATCGCACTGGCATAACAGATTCTATTAAGAATGAGATATAAAAAAGAAGACTAAAGCGGCTCGTTTGTCTAAACGAGAGTTTTAGTCTTCTTTTTTTATGCATTTTTTTGTAAGAGTTTTTGTTCCCTATTCAAAAAAATTGTATCTTTGTAAAATCTTTATGCGTTTGTATCGAAGAAACTGAGAATTCTGCATACATTAGCATTTCAGAGACAAAAGAAGCAAACACTCTGTCAACACAAGACATAAAAACACATATTTTTATTTATCAGAAAATCATTTACATTTATGGCTCATACAAGCAATCATTTGGTAATAATGGCAGGTGGTGTAGGCAGCAGAATATGGCCTATGAGCACCAGTGACCGCCCCAAGCAGTTTATCGACATGCTTGGCGTAGGACGTTCGCTCATTCAGCTCACATACGACCGTTTTGAAGGAGTGTGTCAGAGCGAGAACGTGTGGGTAGTGACCAACAAACAATATGAACAAATTGTGCGTGAACAGTTGCCAGAAATACCGGCAGAGAACATTCTCCTTGAGCCATGCCGACGCAACACCGCACCTTGCATTGCCTATGTAAGCTGGCGCATAAAAGCCAAGGACCCCAAAGCCAACATCGTGGTGACACCAAGCGATGCCATTGTGCTCAACGTGCCCGAGTTTCGCCGCGTCATAACACAGAGCCTTAAGTTCACAAGCGAGACCGATGCCATCGTGACCCTTGGCATCAAACCCAACCGTCCGGAGACAGGCTACGGATACATACAGGCAGACCTGAGTACATCGTCACCACGCAACAAAGAGATTTTCCGCATAGACACGTTCCGCGAGAAACCCGATCTCGAAACGGCAAAGCGCTACATACAGCAAAACAATTTCTTTTGGAACGCCGGCATTTTCGTGTGGAGCGTGAGCACCATCGTCAATGCCTTCCGCATATATGCTCCCGCCATAAGTAAGGTGTTTGAGGGTCTGCTCAACGTCTACGGCACCGACAAGGAGCAGGAGATGATCGACAAGCTCTACCCCGAATGTGAGAAAATTTCTGTCGACTATGCCATCATGGAGAAGGCAGAAGAGATTTTTGTGTGTCCTGCCGACTTTGGCTGGAGCGACCTCGGCTCATGGAGCTCATTGCTCATGCACACACACCACGACCTGTATGGCAACAGCCTCATAGGCAGCGACATCAGCGTCTACGACACAACCAACTGCATCATTCATGCCACAGAAGAGAAGAAGGTGGTTGTGCAGGGGCTTGACGGCTACATCGTGGCAGAGAAGGGCGACACGCTCCTTGTGTGCAAGATTTCTGAAGAACAGCGCATACGCCAGTTTGCTGGCGAGTAACGATAAAAACGATAAAAAAACGTGAGTAAACAACCATCATTTGGTGGCGTTTACTCACGTTTTCTATTTTCTCACGTTTTCTATTTTCCCACGTTTTTTATTTAGGTTCTTCCCTACCCTCCTTAATTCTTTTTCTTCAGGAGTTTCTTTACAACAAAGAAGACGATGGCGATGAGCACAAGAGCGATGATTGCCCATTTTATATATTCGCCATACTCAAGAATTTTGTCGTGCAGCTGATCCTCAGGCACGATGGTGTGCAGATACCATCCGAGAGCAGCAAGGATGCAGTTCCACACGCCAGCACCTATGGTCGTGTAGAGAATGAAGTTTCCATAGTGCATCTTTGCCAGACCAGCAGGAATGGAGATAAGATGTCTGATGCCAGGGATGAGACGACCAGTGATGGTTGCCACCTTGCCGTGGCTGTCAAAATAGCGCTCGCTCTTCTCTACCTTCTCTTGGTTCAGCAGGCACATCTTGCCCCACTTGCTGTTGGCAAAGCGGTAGATGATGGGACGTCCAAGATAATAGCCCGCCGCATAATTGATGGTAGCACCGAGGTCGGCGCCAAGGGTTGCAAACAGAACTACAAGAAAGATGTCAAGATTACCTGCTGCTGCATGATAAGCCGCGGGCGACACCACAAGCTCTGAAGGCACCGGAATGACGGTGCTCTCAAGCATCATCAGAAAGAAAACGGTACCATAGTTGAGGTTACCCAAAAGAGATGAAATCCAGCTCATTTTAATTTTTTTGTTGTTTTTAATAACGATAAAACACTGTCGCATCCACTTACCATTTTAAGAATTTGAATGACGAAAAGAGTTTTATCGCTTCACCTTATTATATATAAATAAAAAATCTCGTTTTATTCAAAATCATTACCTATTCGTCAGCGGACTTGTCACCGTCAAACTTTTTGAGGGCATAGTCGTAGAAGTCTCTTGGGTCCATGTCTATCGGGAACATGTCACACATCACCTCCTTCACCTCAAGAGGGTTATTCTCGCAAGCAAGCTTCAGCGTGTCAAGAAATTCTCGCTTCATGCCATACTGTCGGTAACTGTCGGCAAGATAAGCATATCCCCGTTTTTCATGAGGATTATAGAACAAGGCAGAAGTGAGAGTTTTGATAGTTTCAAGAAACGCATCGTTAACATAATAGGCTATCGCTACCTCCATGTAGATGCCCATGCTGTGCTTGCTCTCCAAGATGGCCTCAACAAAACGGTCGCCAGCACGCTCCTTCTCTTTAATGTCCAAGAACAGGCGGCCCTCGTTAAGCAGACGGTCCAGATGGTCGATATGCCCTTTCTTCTCTGCCTCGTCAACAACGGCAAAAGCCTCGTCGGTTTGCCCTTTCTTGGACAGCACAAAGACAAGCTGTTTCACAATCTCTGGAATGAGCGACTTGTCGGTGCAGGTATCTTTGGCTTGATAAAGGTTGGAGAGGGCTTCATCATACTTGCCGTATGCTATAAGCGCCACACCATACATGGCTCTTACAGAGCTGTCGTTAGGCACCTGTGTAAGATAACGTTCGTAAAACTCGGCTGCCTCACTAAACCTGTAGGCCGTTGAAAGGCAACGTGCCTTGTTGAGCAGTGCCTCGGGATTGTTGGGGCTGATGGCAATGGCATACTCAGAACTGTCGATGCTTTCAACCAACCGGCCGTTAAGAAACTGTGCCGACGCCAGCGTGTTCCACAGCGGCACAGCGAAAGGCTCGTTCTCAAGCAGCTTCTTGAAGATAGTCTCACACTTGTCATAATCCTCCATAAGGAAAGCTATGCGGCCCTCAGCCTCCAAGTAGTCGGGATCATCTTTTTCGTTTGACCGGTCCAACCATGCCTTTGCATACTCAGGCAAACGATAGTCGAGGAAGATAAACGCTACGTCAAGGTAGAAATCTTCAAGGTCTTCTCCATCAAGCAACGGTATCTTGCTTTCAAGATAACTGTCGGCTTCATAGATATAATCCTCAAACAGCAACATCTCTGCCTTAAGATAGAAATATTCCATGTCCTCGCAACCTTGTTGTTCGATAAGCTGCGCATAATGGCGAGCTTTATCTATGTCAAAGTCGCTGAACAACGCCATGCGTGCCTGAAGAATGAGCACCATGGGCGACGTGGGGTATAAGTGGGCGGCAAAGGCAACGGCCTTTCGGGCGTTGTCTACGTCGGCCTTATAGTTATAGTATTCGGCAATGTCCATGATGTCGTCGACATCAAAGAACAAGCTGTCAAGGTTGTCCTGGCCAGCTTCATACTTGGCCAGGACCTCCTTGAATCGTTTGTTGTTGAATCTATCTTCTTTGTTTACCATTTACTTTTTCTGTTTAGCCCAAGCGTCCTTCAGGCCAACGGTCTTGTTGAACACAAGATTGTCGGCTGTGGAGTCGAGGTCGGCCATGAAATAGCCGATACGCTGGAACTGCAGATACTCGCCGGGCTTACGCTCGGCAGCGTAGTTCTCGACGTAGCAGTTGTCGATGGTCTTCAGACTCTCGGGGTTAAGAAGCTCACGGAAATCGCGCTCGTCGGCTGAGGGGTTCTCCACCTCAAACAGTCGGTCATACACACGCACCTGAGCTTTGTGGCAGTGATCTGCCGATACCCAGTGGAGCGTGCCTTTCACCTTGCGGTTTGCACCTTCCATTCCGCTCTTGCTTATGGGGTCATATTCGGCCTGAATCTCAATGATGTTGCCGTTCTCGTCTTTTGTGCATCCTGTGCACATCACGATGTAAGCGTTCTTCAGACGCACCTCCTTGCCTGGTGTCATGCGGAAGAACTTCTTCGGAGCATCCTCCATGAAGTCGTCGCGCTCTATCCACAGGTTCTTGGAGAAGGTTATGGTGTGTGTGCCTGCTGTCTCGTCCTCAGGGTTGTTGATGGCTTCCATCTCCTCTGTCTGGTTGTCAGGATAGTTGGTGATGACCAGCTTCACGGGATTAAGCACAGCCGACACACGCAACGCCTTCTTGTTAAGGTCGTCGCGCACGGCAGCCTCAAGGAGCGCCATGTCGTTAAGGGCATCAAACTTGGTGTAGCCTATCGACTTGATGAAGTTTCTGATGCTCTCAGGCGAGTAGCCACGACGGCGCATGCCACAGAGAGTCGGCATACGCGGATCGTCCCATCCTGCCACGAGGTGTTCGTCAACGAGGGTGTGGAGCTTACGCTTCGACATCACGGTGTAGGTAAGGTTCAGACGGTTAAACTCGATCTGTCGCGGACGGAAGTCGTGCAGGTTCTCTGTCTCGCCACGCATCTCCTTCAGGTAGTCGATGAACAAATCGTAGAGAGGGCGGTGAGGCACAAACTCGAGCGTACAGATTGAGTGGGTCACGCCCTCAAAGAAGTCGCTCTGTCCATGTGCAAAGTCGTACATAGGATAAGCGTGCCACTTTGTTCCTGTGCGGTGGTGCGGAATCTGGATAATGCGGTAGATGATAGGATCGCGGAAGTGCATGTTGGCGTTAGCCATATCTAACTTTGCGCGAAGCACCATGCTGCCTTCCACAGCCTCGGGTGTGTTCATCTTGTTGAACAGCTCAAGGCTCTCCTCCACAGGACGGTCGCGATAAGGCGAAGCCACGCCAGGTGTTGTAGGTGTGCCCTTCTGCTCAGCAATCTGTTCTGCTGTCTGCTCGTCAATGTAAGCGTGGCCGTTCTTGATCATCCACACGGCAAATTCCCACAGCTTCTCAAAATAATCGGAAGCGTAATAGATGTTGCCCCACTTGAATCCAAGCCACTGGATGTCGTTCAAGATATTCTCCACATACTCTGTGTTCTCCTTGCTCGGATTGGTGTCATCGAAACGCAGGTTGCACACGCCGTTATAGTTGTCGGCCACTCCAAAGTCCATGCAGATAGCTTTTGCGTGTCCGATGTGCAGATAGCCGTTAGGCTCTGGCGGGAATCGTGTCTGTATGCGTCCCGCGTTCTTGCCTTCTTCAAGGTCTTTCTCCACAATCTGTTCTACAAAGCTAATGCTCTTTTTCTCTTCTTCGGGTCTTTCTTCCTTCATAGTTGTATTGTCGTTTTTGATTTTTGTTGCAAACTTACATAAAAAAAATGAAAATGCACCTTATATATAAGCAAAAAAACAGTCTTCACCGCACAGTAGGGCCATTTTTTTGATTTGAATGATGCAAAGAGGGCTTTTTATGCTTTCTAAACATCTTTTTTAGCATCACACGAAAGACCGTTATTTTTGGTTCAACAAAGCAGATATTAAAAAGAACTTGGCTCTCTCATAAAAAAAACTGCAAAACATCAACAAATAATTACAATAGGTAGGCGCTTTTTGTGGCACTTTTACACTCTTACTAGCGTTTTAAGCTTTTTTAACCACGAAAAAATAATATTTTTCAAAAACATGTTAAGAAACATCTTTTTTTGTTTTGCGTTATTAAAGAAAAATGTGTACCTTTGCATCCGTTATCCTGAATACAATCTTTATGCCTTAAAAAAGACTAATACCTATTGAGATAAGTACCCGACTCTGCGAAGAGTCGGGTATTTTCGTTTTTAAACAAAACTATATAACATAAACATCAAAAGTCCTTCCTTTTTGTCAAAAATTATACCTAACTTTGCCAACACGTTCAGCCACATTTTTCAGATGGTTTTAAACGTGACAATAAAAAAAAAGGAAAAAGACATGCATACAAGAGAAGAAAAAATGAAGGCCTTCGGACGATTTCTTGACGTCCTGGACACATTAAGGGAAAAATGTCCATGGGACAAGAAACAGACAAACGAGAGCTTGAGACCAAACACCATAGAAGAAACTTATGAGCTGTGCGACGCGCTCATGAACAACGACCAGCCCAACATCTGTAAAGAGCTGGGCGACGTGCTGTTGCACATCTGCTTCTATGCAAAGATTGGACAAGAAAAGGAGCAGTTTGACATCGCCGACGTGTGCAACAAGCTCACCGACAAGCTGATTTTCAGACACCCTCACGTCTACCACCCGTCACAGGTGGGAGCAGCAGAACCCAAGCCGCTACCCTACGGGGAGGCCAAGGATGAGCAACCGGAGGGCGAGGCTGTCAGCACAGCACAACAGGTTATAGAAAACTGGGAACAGATAAAGCTCAAGGAGAAAGACGGCAACAAGAGTGTGCTGTCGGGTGTGCCCGCTGCCCTGCCGGCTCTAATCAAGGCATACCGCATTCAAGACAAGGCACGCAACGTGGGCTTCGACTGGGAAGACAAAGGCGATGTGTGGGCGAAGGTGCGCGAAGAGCTTGGCGAACTGGAGACGGAGCTTCGCAAAGAAGACAAGGAGCACTCGGAGGAAGAGTTTGGCGATTTCCTGTTCAGCCTCATTAACGCTGGTCGCCTCTACAAGCTTAACCCTGACACATGTCTGGAGAAGACCAACAAGAAGTTTATCCGTCGATTCAACTACATCGAGGAGCACAGCATAAAAATTGGCAAGCCTCTTACAGACCTCACGTTAGGCGAGATGGACCAGCTGTGGAACGAAGCAAAAGAGCAAGAAAAATTAAACAAAGAAAAATAAAAAAATATCTATTATGAAAAAGATATTTGTTGTTATGATCGTTGCTGCCGTGGCCTTCTGCACCGGCTGCAACAACAAGAAGCATCAGGTGCCTACACTGAAAGCACCTGTGGAAGGAGCCGACGAGACCGACTCAACGGTATATGGCGTGTGTGGCGACGGCACATCCATGCACTCGCTGCAACTAATCACCGACATGGGCGACACCATAGAATATATGATGATCGATGCCGATGACAACGAGTCGGAGGTGGCTGGCGGTCTTATGTGTGGCGACCGTCTGGCCGTTGTTGGCAAGAAGACGGCTGACGGCAACATCGCCGAAAAGGTCATAAACATGACATCGCTCACAGGACGATGGACAAGCATCGACAAAAACTTTGTCATCGAAGAAGGCGGAACCGTGGTGTCAAGCATCAAGGCCGAAACAAAACCGTGGACCAACTGGAAGATTTTCAACGGCAAGCTGTTGCTCAACAAAGACACGTTTGACGTGGTAACATTGGGTGCCGACTCGCTGGCTATTGAAAACCGCAACGGCATCTTTGTCTATAAACGCCAATTGGCTAAATAAGACACATGGGTTGGCTGGAAACGAAAATTTGAAAGAAAAGCGAAATAATTAAGCTTAAAAAAGAATAGCTTAAAGCCAAATAAGAAAAGCTAAGAAACAAGAAGACGATGGAACCATTCAAAGTGCATATTCTCGGATGCGGCAGTGCGTTGCCAACCTTGCGCCACAACCCCTCATCACAGGTCGTTGAGGTGCGAGGCAAGATGTTCATGGTCGACTGTGGCGAAGGAACTCAGCTGCAGTTGCGCCGCGTGAAAGTGAGGTTCACAAAGGTGAGCGCTGTCTTTATCAGTCATCTACACGGCGACCACTGCTTCGGACTGATAGGCATGATTTCAACCTTCGGACTGCTCGGACGCACAGCAGCCCTGCACGTCTATGCACATAAGGACCTGGAGGAAACGCTGAAATGGCAGATAGGCTATTTTTGCCACGGACTGGAATATGAGGTGGTGTTCCACGCCATTGACCCCACACAACAGAAGGTCATCTATGAAGACCGTAGCGTGGAGGTGGAGACCGTGCCGCTGAAGCACCGCCCTGCCTGCTGCGGGTTCGTTTTCAGAGAAAAGCCCACCCTGCCCCACATCCGTCGCGACATGATCGACTGCTACGAGATTCCCATATCGCAGATTAACAACATCAAGTTGGGAGCCGACTGGACCGCGCCCGATGGCACAGTTGTGCCTAACAGCCGACTGGTTCTGCCTGCCGACA
The DNA here is from genome assembly GCA_900543975.1 of uncultured Prevotella sp. Classification (GTDB taxonomy): domain Bacteria; phylum Bacteroidota; class Bacteroidia; order Bacteroidales; family Bacteroidaceae; genus Prevotella. The sequence goes on from UQTI01000019.1 coordinate 24,341, forward strand.
AACCCCGTAGCTACGCCTACTGTAGCGACACGCGCTATTTCAAACAGTTGGCCAACAGCATAAGTGGTGTCGACACGCTCTACCATGAGGCTACCTACGACGCATCAAGCATAGCTCGCGCCAGGCAATATAACCACAGCACGGCTGAAGAAGCTGCTACCGTGGCACGCGATGCCAAGGTAAAACAGCTCATCATTGGCCATTTCAGCGCCCGTTATGAGGACGAGACCATTCTGCTTGACGAGGCACGCAAGGTGTTCCCCAACACGGTGTTGGCAGCAGAGGGCAAATCGTTTGATGTGTAAAAGAGACTAACAATCTTTTCGCATTTATTGCCCCTACAAGGTTAAATAAGCTTAAAATCGTTTCAAATGCCCCTTATATATATAATAGGTATGAACAAAAAAGCTTATATTTGCATATTGAAAACGGTTTTTAAAAACGATTAAAAAGATAAATTATATGATGAAATATCTACTCACACTCTCAATGACAGCTCTTCTCGCCTTCTGCATGCCTTACAGCGCAAAGGCAAACGTGGCCATTGAGATCATTGAAAACGAAATGCTGTCGAGCAACGTGGCAATAAACATTGAGGGCACGTCAGTGAGAGTGAGCGGTGCAGCTGGCCAGACTCTTTATGTCTACAATGTGGCTGGCGTGCGTGTGCACAGCGTGAAGGTAGATGGTGCCGACAAGCGCTTTGACCTTAACCTGCAGAAAGGGTGCTACATTCTGAAGGTCGGCAAGACCGTGCGCAAGATTTCGCTCAAGTAGGAACACTTTTGGGAACAAACGTTTTTGATCAGGATAAAAAATTTTTTATGCCTCCTCTGTGTGGCTTTTATAGTTGTCTCTTGTCACGACAGCGAACAGAAAATTCCCGTGACAAGAGATTCTTTTGCTGACATGACGCTAAAGAAACTTCATGTGAGCGAAGAGAAAATTCGTAACAATATCGGCAACCTTATGTTTGAAGACAAGGACATGCAGGCTGCCGACCTCCAAACCAAGAAACATTATCAGAACAACGGCCCTCTGCTATGGATAAGCCGTTGCGGTGTCAGAAACGATGCCGACAGCGTGGTTAAGTATGCCTCGCGAGTGAAGGAGCTTGGCTTCGCCACATGGCGTTTCCGTGTAGACGACATCGCAAGCGACATCAAGAAAGTGCGCACCCTGCAATGTGGTGACGAAAACATAAACATGGTGTTTGCACGTCTTGAGTATAATCTCACAAAAGCATACCTGCGCTATTGTGTAGGACAACGCTTTGGCTACACCAATCCACGCAAACTGTTCAACCGACTCGACATACACGACAGCGACTCGGTGCATGTGTCTTACCAGACACTCTTTGATGTGCCCATAAAAACACCCAACAGCCGTTTCATAAAACAAGCATTGCAACAGATAGCACAAGACAGCGCGTCAATGTTCATGAAAGCCTCGGAGCCTGAAGGACAATTGTATAACACCCTTCTTGAAAAGCTGCACACGACCCGGTCGGCAGCTGAGCGCATGCGCATAATGGTCAACATGGAACGATGCCGTTGGAACGTTGCCGACAAACCGGGAAAGCACAGCAAGTATGTGTTGCTCAACATACCGTCACAAGAACTCGATGCCATCGACGGCGACGAGCGCCTTAACATGCGTGTGGTGTGCGGGTCAATGAAGACGAAGACACCTCTCCTCAACAGCTACATCGAGCGCATTGACATCAACCCCCAGTGGATTATCCCCAAGAGCATCGTCAAGAAAAGCGTGGCAAGACATGCTGGCAACGCTGGCTATTTTGAAACCCGCCGCTATTTCATCCGTGAACGAAAGACAGGCAAGATTGTAAACCCTGCCGTGGCGACACCGCAGATGCTCACAAGCAACGACTATCTTGTTATACAGAAAGGCGGAAAGGGCAACGCGCTCGGACGCATAATCTTCAGGTTTAAAAACAACTTTTCTGTTTATCTTCACGACACCTCCAACCCAACGCTCTTCTCTTCGTCTGACCGACTGGCATCGCACGGTTGCGTGAGGGTGCAACGCCCTTATGACCTTGCAGCCTTTCTTATAGGCAGCAACGACAACAAACTGTTGGAAAAGATACGCTACTCCATCAGCGTCGACATGCCCGATGGCAACAACGACACAAACAACGATGGAGAGAAAACAGAGGAACGTGTAGACAAAAGCATGTTGGTGAGATCGGCAAAGGTCAGTCCGGCTGTGCCGCTCTACATCACCTATTTCACATTGTACAAATCGGCTAAGGGATCACTGCTCTCCCATCCAGACATCTACGGATACGACAGCGTGATTTCAGAGGCTCTAAAGCGTTATATGTAAATGACAACTGACGAACAAAACTTGCAACGCCAACTTGCCGACCCTCAACGCTGCAGAGCGGCCTTTGCCGAGGTGGTGCGCCTGTATAGCGAACAGCTCTACTGGAAGGTGCGCCGCATGGTACTCAACCATGACGATGCCAACGACATCTTGCAGAACGTTTTCATAAAGGCGTGGAACAACCTCGACGAGTTTCATAATAAAGCAAAAATATCTACTTGGCTATACCGGATAGCAGTGAACGAATCGCTCGACTTCCTGCGCCGGCAAAAGAAGACAGCAGAGATAAGTGCTGACGAGGAACCAACGGTGGCAGCACAACTCTTGGCCGACGACTTTTTTGATGGCGACCACACCGAGGCGTTGCTGCAAGAAGCTATAACACAGCTGCCCGACGTGCAGCGCGTGGTGTTCAACCTACGTTATTTTGACGAGATGAAATATTCGGACATAAGCAAGATGCTAAACACCAGCGAGGGAGCTCTAAAAGCAAGCTATCACATCGCCGTAAAAAAAATTACCGCATATTTGCATGACCGCGATTAAACCTCATGAAAGAAAATTCGTCAAATAAGCAAAACAGTAAATGACTTTTATAACGCATACCACTATGATAGCAGAAGAAAAATACCTTGAAGACAAATATGGCAAGAAACAGCCATTCAAGGTGCCTAACGGCTATTTCGACAGCTTTGCAGATAACCTGATGGACAAACTGCCAGAGCAACAGCCTGTCATGACACCACATATATCTATGTGGCGCAAGTGGCACAAGCTGCGCCTTACCGTGGCTGTGGCAGCAAGCGTGTGTGCTGTTATGTTCAGCGTCATGACATTCATGCACGACACCAAACCAGCACACTCTCAATTGGCTAACAACCACACAACAAAAGCCGTGACAAGCGACAGCTACAACACGCTCGACGTTGCAGCCGACTATACCATGCTCGACAACGATGACATCTATGTCTTGGTTTCGGAAATTCAATAAAAAAACAACATTAATAATGAAAAGAATCATTTTCCTATTCATACTCACCATCGTCATGGCAGCAGCGCAAGCTCAACCACCCATGCCTGAAGGTCCCGACATGCCTAATCGCCAAATGCGTCACGGGCAGCGCCACCATCGCCCACCGTTTGACCCTGCCAAGTTTGAGAAAGAACTTGAACAGTTCATTGTCACGGAAGCGGCACTCACACCCTCTGAATCGGCAAAGTTCTTCCCCGTTTACCGCGAGATGCGCAAGAAGCTAATGTCCTATTTCAGTGACATGCAGCGCAACAGGTTTGTCGACACCTCCGACAACAAAGCTTGTGAACGCGCCATAAGAGAGGCCGACCAACGCGACCTCGACCTTAAACTGCTACAACGCGAATATCATGAAAAGTTCATGGTCATCCTATCACCCGCTAAAGCAATGAAGGTGATACGCGCCGAAGAAAAATTCCACCGACAGATATTCAGAAAAGTGGCAGGACGCGATGCCAAAAGGTAAAGACAAGCCAAAAGGTAAAGAGGCGTGAGCCCAAAGACTAAGAAAGGCGTGAGCCACGAACACCCAAAACATTATCAGCAAAGAAGACAAAACAACGATGCAACGATATTTCGTACATTTTGCCTACGATGGCACCAACTATCACGGATGGCAAATACAACCCAACGGCATCTCTGTGCAGGAGGTGCTGCAAAAGGCGCTGTCAACAATTTTAAGAGAAGATATCAATGTTGTGGGAGCAGGACGCACCGATGCTGGCGTACATGCACGACACATGGTGGCACACTTTGAGACAGAACGTCCATTCGACACCGCACAGCTCGCTTACAAGCTAAACCGCTTGCTGCCACGCGACGTGTCGGTATATAAGGTAGAGCCTGTGGCTCCCGACATGCACGCACGGTTCAGCGCAACAAAACGCACATACCATTATTATATCCATACGGCGAAGAACCCGTTTCGCCGCACCTACTCATGCGAGCTTCATTATGACCTCGACTTCGATCTGATGAACAAAGCAGCTGCTTACCTTCTTGAAGTTGACGACTTCGGTGCCTTCTGCAAGGCTGGAGCTGATGTGAAGACAACGCTATGTGACGTGACGGAAGCATGCTGGATAAAGGAGGGTGAGCACGAGTGGCATTTCAGAATCGCCGCCAACCGCTTCCTTCGCAATATGGTACGCGCCGTGGTGGGCACACTCATCGATGTAGGACGTCACCGCGTGACGCTAGAACAGTTTCATGCCATCGTGGCGGGCAAGAGCCGCTCCGATGCAGGCGAGAGCATGCCAGGGAACGCGCTGTTTTTAGAAGAGGTGGAGTATTAAGGTTAAAGCCCACCACTCCGAAGCCCCACCACCGCGCCGCGCAAGCGCGGCTCACCCCTCCCCGTTGGAGAGGGGAGTGATGTGCTAAGGCTATTGAATTCTTCACTCTTCGTTCTTCACTCTTCACTTATAAAGCTCTTCACTTAAAAAAATTTTTCGTTTTTCACTTTTCCATTTTCCCTTATATCATGTGGCTACTTTTAGCATTTCTCTCTGCCTCTCTGTTAGGTTTTTATGATGTATTCAAGAAAATGGCGTTGCGCGGCAACGCCGTAATACCGGTGTTGTTCCTCAACACACTGTTCTGCACCCTTATTTTCCTTCCCTTCATCATCGGCTCGGCGGTTGGATGGCTTGATGACAGTTCGATGTTTTATGTCGAGACCTGTGGATGGAACGTACATAAGTTCATTATCCTCAAAAGCATCATCGTGCTCTCGTCATGGGTCTTCGGCTATTTTGCCATGAAGCACCTACCCATAACCATCGTAGGACCGATAAACGCCACGCGACCCGTCATGGTGCTCATAGGTGCCATGCTCGTGTTTGGCGAACAGCTTAACGCATGGCAGTGGGCCGGTGTGCTCCTCGCCATCATCTCGTTCTTCATGCTCAGCAGAAGTGGAAAGAAAGAGGGCATCGACTTCAAACATGACAAATGGATCTATTTTCTTGTGCTCGCAGCCATTTGTGGAGCCATCAGCGGACTGTATGACAAATTTCTCATGGCACCAGTAGCTAACGGCGGACTGGGCTTGAGTCGCATGGTTGTACAGAGCTGGTATAACATCTACCAGTGCGCCATGATGTTCACCGCCATGATGCTCCTGTGGTGGCCCAAACGGGCTAACACCACACCTCTTCATTGGCATTGGAGCATCGTGTTTATAAGCGTGTTCCTCAGCGCTGCCGACTTTGTTTATCTCTACGCCCTGAGCATGCCCGCATCCATGATCTCTATCGTGTCGATGGTGCGAAGAGGAAGCGTCATCGTGAGTTTCCTCTTTGGTGCCGCCATGTTTCATGAGAAGAACCTCAAGGGTAAGGTCGTGGACCTTCTGCTTGTGTTGTTAGGAATGATTTGTTTGTATATTGGAAGCAGATAAAGAAAGAACAGCACATAAAGCCCCACCCCCTCGCAGCCCAAGGGCTGCTAACCCCTCCCCTTCTTGCTCTGGCAAGCGACCAAAGGCCGAGCGATAGAGGGGAGTTATATGCAAAGACTTTTGAATTCTTCACTCTTCGTTCTTCACTCTTCGTTCTTCACTCTTCGTTCTTCACTCTTCACTTAATAAGGCGTCAGCCTTTTTTTACCTTTTTACCTGTTTACCTTTAAAAACTCTTTTACCTTAAAAAACTCTTTTACCTTAAAAAACTCTTTTACCTTAAAAAATATAACCTTTTTAGTATTTTTTTGAACATAATGTGAGGTTCTATAGATTAAAAATGTTACCTTTGCAAAAATTAAGCTAAAGCCGTGTGCTATGCTTCCACTAAAAAGAAAAGAACAATGTTGGCTTAAAGATGCCATTTATTGGCTTAAAGATGCCATCTGTTGGTTTAAAGATAACCATTGTTGGTGATAGACAGAACAATGTTGGTGGGAGATGATGGCAAGGCTTGACAACAAGTAAAAGATAATAACAATAAAAATAAGGTAAAAGGCAACGGCCAAACCTATTGGCGTGTGACTGCGCATTTGTGTCCGCCAGTAGGTTTCGTCGAGCATACATCTGAAGTTTTTATAGAAAAACAGTCACATTATGGCTCAGAATATTTTTAAAGGATTAGGAGTAGCTCTAATCACCCCGTTCACACCCGAAGGGGATGTAGACACAAAGTCGTTAAAGCGTTTGGTGGAATACCAGATTCAGAACGGTGCCGACTTTCTTTGCATCCTCGCTACAACAGGCGAGACACCTTGTCTCTCGGCTGAAGAGAAAGAAACGATTAAGCAGTTGGTCGTAGACGTAAACCAGGGCCGCGTGCCCATCCTCATGGGATGCGGCGGCAACAACACACGAGCTGTGGTTGAAGAACTGAAGAACGCCAACTGGAAAGGCATTGATGGTGTGCTGAGCGTATGTCCCTACTATAACAAACCCTCACAGGAAGGTCTGTACCAACATTTCAAGGCCATTGCCGAGGCAAGCCCTCTGCCCGTGGTGCTCTATAACGTGCCGGGACGAACAGGCGTGAACCTGAAGGCAGAAACCACCATCCGTCTGGCTCGCGACTGCGAAAACATCGTGGCCATAAAAGAGGCAAGCGGCAGCTTGGAACAGGTTGACGAGATCATAAAGAACAAGCCCTCGCGCTTCGACGTCATCAGCGGCGACGATGCTCTGACGTTCCAGATGGTAGCCAGCGGTGCAGCCGGCGTAATCTCGGTCATCGGCAACGCCCTACCCAAGGAGTTCTCACGAATGATTCGTCTTGAGTTCAACGGCGAGTATGAGCCTGCACGAAAGATTCATCATCGTTTCAACGAGCTCTACTCTCTGCTCTTCGTCGACGGCAACCCCGCTGGCGTTAAGGCTCTCCTCCACGAGATGGGATTCATTGACAACGTGTTGCGCCTGCCTCTCGTGCCTACACGTCTCACAACAATACAGAAAATTTCAAACATATTGAAAGATCTGAAGATCTAAAAACAAGACGTTCAACAGAACAAGCAACAGCACATAACAACACATATCAGCACACGTCCCCGAAGCGATCGAACACAAGCAAACAGATTGTTTTGCATGCGTCACATCGCTTCGCGGACGTGTGTTTTTTTGTGCAAAACAGACAATAAAACGTTGGGCTACGAACAAAAACAGTGACTTTAAATAAAATTGACAAACCATAATAGGATATAAGCGAAAAAACTTGTAACTTAGCAAGTTGAAACAATCAAATCTCTAAAATTCATTATTATGGCACAACAATTTTATCAAAAAGGAAAATTTTACACCTTACCCATTATTGAAATAAGAAACGAAGGAACAAACTCGTTTTTCATAGTTGACGCAAACGGGCGCGAATATGCAATCAAGATGTTCGATTTCCAAAAGACCGATAGCGATGTGAGTCAACTGAAAGAATTGCCTTGCATGGTTAAAGACGTTCACGGCGACAGCATTGTGTTTGTACAAAATTTTGCGCAGATGTTCGGCAACAGATACGTTGCGGGCAACACATACCAATTTGTTGTGAACAAGGAAGCCAATAATGCAGACAACGATTTCAGATATTATGATGTGAGAGACAAGAACGGTCTGCCGTTCCGCTTAAAATGTGACAAAGACACATACCTTATTCCTAACCAGAAGATAAGCTGTTTGCTCTCACGGCCAAGCCAGAACAAACTGATAATTTCTCTCGTAGAAGAAGACAAGCAATCGGCAACCCAGTGTGTTACCCCAGAAACATTGCTTGAAGAAGCGGGCGTGGAAGAACCTATGCGCTGCTACATCATTGAACGGTTCCACACACACGACGGCTTTGCCGAAGCACGCCAGTTTCTTAACGACAACAATGCGGCATGGATAATTAAAGCCGTCATGGCGGTGAACAACGCAGAGAGATGGACAGGCATGCGCGATGCCAACAAGCTGCGACTGCTCAACAGCTACCGAAGGGTATGTGCTTATCTGCTTGAAGACACCGACTACCTGTTACAGTTTAGCGAATCGGAACGCGACAACTACCAGGAATGGGTGGCAGAACGCGTGGCGGTGGCCGACACTTACATCGAATGTCTGCAACTGATGAAGGAGAACAGATGCAGCGACGAGATTGACGCCATCCTCGGCAAGATACGCCGCTCAGGGTTTATCCTGCACCCGCACCGCCGTATGCAGCTTATGATCGCCATCTTCTCCATGCAGCCACAACTTCTTGACGACAAGTTCGACTCTATCCTTAACCTCGTCGCCGAATGTGCAAAAAACTGGAAGCAGCAATCGTTCACCAATGCCTTCTCCAATTTCCTCAGGTTCTACATCACCTCAAACAGCGAGAAGACAAGCCGCGTGGCGGTGGTGGACGACGAGAAGAGCAGGGTGTTGCTCAACCGCATGGTGCGTTCCATCTGTTTCCTGCTCCTCATGACCGACCATAACGATCCACAACGCCTCTATTTCAGGTCCATGCTCATGCACTGTCTGTCGTTCGTGCGCTCCAAGCAGATGCTCAACACCGACAGCGTGATAAACAAAGCCAACGAAGACAAGCTCGTGGAACGTGCCTTCAACGCCTTGCAGCTTGCCGATGACAACGGTGTCGACTTGACATGGAACAGCGACTTCGGTAGCATCGACCTCCTGGCTTACCGCATGGCTAACGCCAAAGACGAGGGCGGCATCATGATGACTCGCTCCTTTGAGGCACACAACGTGCGCTTCACGGTCAGCCCCGACGGCATAACGCTCTCGCGCTCAGTGGCAGGAAAGAAGGAGCGCAACGTTCTGCCACAAGGGTTTCCTGGCTGGCACAACCTGCAACTGTTCCTCGACTCGCCAAGCAAATACACAATCAGCAAACAGACAAAAGCCATAAAGCAATGGAAAACATTCTGGACCGACGTGGAGCACGGACTGTTTGAGAAACGCACGCTCACAAAGAAAAAGATCACCAAATGGGCGCCAGAGGTCGGAACAGAGGTGTTCGTGCGGGTGCTGCACAAAGACAGCACCAACCCCTACCGCTTCTTTTGTAAGATTGAAGACACAAGCTATGAAGGCGAGGGATGGATTGATGTCTACCAGAAAGGCGGCTCTATAGGCATGTTCCATTTCGACCCTAAGTTTGACGTCAACTCGTTCACATACGACGGCCAGTCCATGCTTCTGCGCGTGCGTGTCAACTCGGTAAGCTCGCCCAACGAAGAGAAGATCTATTACACCTTCGACTGCATGTCGTTCATCGACAACATGATACAAGAGCAGGTGGCCTTTCACGAAGAGTCAAACTGCACCATCGTCCACCACGACATTGCCAACAACGTGTTCTTGGGCATCACATCACGCGGCTACGGCATCTTCATTCCTGTCACTCCCGACAACGACTATTACGCCATGGGCGACACGGTGCGCGTGCGCGTCACCAACAGCTCATCGCCAAGAGCCATACAAGGCGAGATTGTGGGTCCCGGAACCGACATCGTCAACATTAAAGAGGCGGCAGAAGACATTCTGCAAACCTACTGGCGCTATGAGGGCGGTGCCGTGCATGAAGAGACAGAAGAGGAGCTCGAAGAGCAAGCCATGGAGGCTTCGGAGGAGAATTTTGACGCCGCCCACATGGCTGAGATAATAAACATCCTCGACCATAAGGCCATCATGAGTTCCGACACCATAACAGCCTATGCCTTCCTTGCCATAGCCCATATCCTGGCAAAGATGATCGACAACGAGTCGATGCTGCAATATATCGAGCAGCGACAGCACCTCCTTGGAATCCTCGACGACTATGCCACCAACGGCAGCGTCAACGACCAGGAGCTCGAGAGCCTTGACAACGACAGCAACGACCTCATGGAGTGTTACCCCTATCTGCGCCAACGCCTCACAGAGCTGCGCATCATAACCTGTCTGGGACGTGCCGACCTCAACAGCTTCCTGTGGAACATCTGCAACACCTACTCGCACGACAAGCTCGGCAAGCTCTCCCGACTGATGCTCAGCTACAACCTGGCTGAAGGCTTTGCGCTCAACGACTATCAAGAGGCTGTGGTGGCAAAGATAAAGAGTCTGCTCAACGTCAACGTGACGCTTCCCAAGATCTACTCGTTCGGAGAGGAGACACAGCAACGAGAGTTTAAGACATCTATCGTGTTCCCCCCAAACAACAACATGCGTGCCGACATCAAACAGCAGACATTCAACGTGATGAAGGTGATCTGCGGCATGGCCAACTCTTACGGCGGCACAGTCTACCTCGGCGTGCAAGACACAGGAACGGCAAGAGGTCTGGAGGAAGACCTCAAGTTCTTCGGCGACAACCGCGACAAGTATGACCTGCATGTTCGCAACAGCATACACGAGGCTCTCGGCAATGCCGTCAACATGTCGTGCCACATTGAACACCCCGACGCAGGCAAACATTACATTTATGCCATCAAGGTGGCAGCAAGCAAAACGCCTGTCATGCTGAAAACCGACAACCAGTATTATCTGCGCGAAGGAACATCGACATGGCCTGTGAACGACCTGGCAGAACTGCAGAAGATTATGGACGAGCGCGACTTCAGCAAGTATGATGTCTACGACGACACACCGTCCGCCCCCGCCATCGCACCATCTGCCGACAACGGCAACAAGGGCAAACAGCAGAAGGCACCTGCACAAGACGTGACCATTGCAACGAGCAAGCTGCGTAAGAACATAACAGAAAACTGGGACCCCGACTATATGGTGAACAAAAACTGTTTCGTGCGCCTCATGGATGTGGAAACCTGGTGTGTGCTCGACGACATCGACTACCCTGACGGCATACTGACGCTTGCCGTGCATGAAGACGAGACCGACGGCAGCCTCATCGTGGCCTACGGCAACGGCATGGTTAACCGCGTGCCCATGTCTCAGATCTGCGACAAGACAAGAGGCAGCAGAAACAAGATGTATGCAGACGAGTGTCCGATGTTCGTGTCGCCCGCAAAGAAGAGCGATGTGCTCCTGTCTGTCTGCAAGGATGATAAAGACAAGGTCTATTTCCGTCTCGACGACATAGCCACCATTCCCGAGGGCAAGATGCTCTCTGCCGGACAGTTGCTTACAGACGTCAAGTTTGAAAAAATGATGTTCTACGAACTTATCGACCACGACGATGCCGTGGCCATAAAACGTCTCTACAACCTGAAGCGCAGCACTCTCGGCGTGCAGGTGCTCTCAAGCTATTTTGGAAAAGAGAAGCAGCAGCTCGAAAAGGCAGGCATAGACCTCAGCGTTTTGGAGGAGTAAATAAAGATTTGCCAGACAAGCAATGATTAGCAGGCCAAGCAAAAACCAGCCGGCCAAGTGAAAAAATGTGCGGGACCTGCCCCATCCCGTACATTAACAGTATTTAACCTCCAAAACCAAGCCGTATGGTTGCAAATGTCAGTTTTTTTTCGTAATTTTGCAAGGATTTTCGGTCTAATTATAATAATAAATTGTAAATCAGACAATTAGGCGAAAACAGCAAGTTAAGAAAGAATAAGGTATATAAGATGAGACAATTAAAAATTCAGAAAAGTATTACAAACCGTTCGAGTGAGGCATTGGACAAGTACCTTGTTGAGATCGGACGTGCACCGCTGATATCTATCGACGAAGAAATTGAGTTGGCCCAGAAAATCAAGAAGGGTGGTCCCGAAGGCGAACGCGCCAAGGACAAGCTCGTGACAGCCAACCTCCGATTTGTCGTGTCTGTGGCAAAGCAGTATCAGCACCAAGGTCTCACCTTGACCGACCTCATCGACGAGGGCAACATCGGCCTCATCAAGGCTGCCCAGAAGTTTGACGAGACACGAGGTTTCAAGTTCATTTCATACGCTGTGTGGTGGATTCGCCAGAGCATCCTGCAAGCCATTGCCGAGCAGAGCCGCATTGTGCGTCTGCCCCTCAACCAGGTAGGCTCGCTCAACAAGATCAACCACGAGATCAACAAGTTTGAGCAGGAGAACCAGCGTCACCCTTCTGTGTCGGAGCTTGCTGACGCCACCAAGATTGACGAGGAGAAGATCGGACAGAGCCTCATGGCAGATGGTCACCATGTGAGCATCGATGCTCCGTTCCAGGACGGTGAGGACAACTGCATGCTCGATGTCATGCCCAGCGGCGATGACACCCGCACCGACAAGCAGGTAGACCACGAGTCGATGGCTCAGGAGCTCAACTCGGTGCTCAACAAGGTGTTGAAAGACCGCGAGATAACAATCATTCGCGAGTGTTTCGGCATTGGTTGCCACGAGAAAGGTCTCGAAGAGATTGGTGACCAGCTCGGCCTCACCCGTGAACGTGTGCGCCAGATCAGAGAAAAGAGCATCGCCAAGCTGCGCGACAGTGGCAACGCCAAGATTCTGATGAAATATCTCGGTTAAGCGCTCAACAACCACAAGCAAGGTCTGTCAGACCTAAAACAAGAAAGACAACAACAACTCAACATAAGCAGGAACCACATATATAATAAATGTGTGGTTCCTGCTTTTTTCGTAAAAAAACATTAAAGGGACGGAAACTATATGTCCGTCCTCATTGCTAAAAAATAAACCAAAGAAGAGATGATGAAATTTATCAAACCCGTCATGGCAGTAATGCTCCTCGCATGTATGCTTCATTTGCCTTATGGCTATTATTCTTTAGTGCGCTTTGTCGCCATGGTTGTGTTTGCCGTCCTGGCATACCAATATTATAAGGAGAAGAACGACACCCTCATGGTAACGTTTGGAGCCTTTGTCTTGCTGTTTCAGCCCTTCATAAAAATAGCGTTAGGTCGCGGTCTTTGGAACCTGATAGATGTTGTTGCCGCTGCCATTCTCATTGCTTTATGGGCTAAAGAACAGAGAAAATAAATATTTCGCATCTCTATTGTAAAAAATACACAAGAATATTTGGAGGATAGAAATAATGTTCATATCTTTGCGGTGTAATAATTACACAAGACAAGAATATGGAAGAAAAGATGTTCTCTTATAAATATCCCCACCCCGCTGTCACCACCGATTGCGTGATCTTTGGTTTTGACGGCACACGCCTTCAGGTTTTGCTTATAGAAAGAGGCCTTGAACCATACAAAGGCAAATGGGCTTTTCCTGGCGGCTTCATGAAGATGGACGAGTCGGCAGAGCAAGGAGCCAAACGCGAACTGATGGAAGAGACAGGCATGAAGGCCGAATATATGGAACAGTTTCATGCCTTCACCGATCCCGACCGCGACCCTCGTGAACGTGTCATCACCATTGCCTATTATGCGTTGTGCAAGATACAAGAGGTCAATGGTGGCGACGATGCAGCAAAAGCCCAGTGGTTCAGCATCGACGAGATACCTCAACTGGCGTTTGACCATGACCGCATTCTGCGTCACGCCCTTTCTGTTCTGCGCGAACGTCTTCATTTCCGGCCTATCGGCTTCGATCTGTTACCCGAAAAGTTCACTATGAAAGAGCTGCAGTCGTTGTATGAAGCAATTCTGAATGTAAAATTTGACCGCGCCAACTTTGCCAAAAAGATGCTTCGTTTCGACTTGCTGAAAAAACTCGACGAGACGGTTTGGCCTACACCCAAACGTGAGGCAGCGCTCTATAGTTTCAACAAAGAAAGCTACGAAGAGCTTAAACAGAAAGGATTTCGCCTGGAGTTTTAAAACACGAAATAACAACATAACAACAACACAACCCTCAACTGTCATTATGAAAAACCTATTAATGGCCGCTGCCGTTGGCGACATTGCAGGCAGCGCTTACGAAGGCCGCACACATCGCACAAAAGACTACAACGCCGTGAAGATGTTCTCTTCAAGAGCCCATTTCACCGACGACACGGTGCTCACCTTTGCCTGTGCCGAAGCCTTTCTGAAGAACAAGAACATGGCAGACAACCTCTGGATGTGCGCCAACCAACACCCACACGCCGGCTACGGCCACCGATTCAAACAGTGGATTAAAGACCATGACCATGAGCCATACGGGAGCATGGGCAACGGCTCAGCTATGCGCTGCAGTTCGGCAGGATGGTTGGCACGCACAAAAGAGGAGTGCATAGATCTCGCCACGCTGACAGCGGCCCCCACGCACAACCACCCTGAAGGCATAAACGGTGCTGTGGCAACAGCCCTCGCCATCTTCTATCTTAAGAACGGCAAGGACAAGGAGTTTGTGCGTCAGCATGTGCTCGACCAATACTGCCCGTTCTGGAGCGGGAAGACCTACGACGACATTCACGACTCCTACTCGTTCTTCTCCAACAGTCCCGGCACCGTTGGTCCTGCCATCCTGTGCCTCATCGCCTCAACCGATTACATCGACTGCCTACGTCTTGCCATCTCCCTCGGTGGCGACTCCGACACGCTGGCTGCCATCGCCGGTCCCATGGCCTATGCTCTTTACCGCGAGATGCCCGCCCCCTTGGTCTATCAAGCCTTAAAGTCGCTTCCCGACTGGATGCAGCGCGTAAACGCCGCCTTTGACCAGCGGTGCGAACAACTTGGAACAGTGAAGTAACGCTTCATCGCCACCGACACGTCACGACTATCCTGGTTCATTCTCAAAAAAATGTATCCATACTGTGAACCATTACGAACTTGTTTCGTATCTATAATTTTCGTACTTGTGCATCATGAATTACTTGGCTTCTCTTTGCTCGCCTATCCCCACGTTCTATCTTACTGAACATTGGAGTGTCTATTTCTAAGTATGCAGCTACTTGACGCTGCAATAATTTATCCGTTGCCATGCCTTCTTGTGGGCAAGTACAGGACAACGAGACAAGTGCTTTGGAATATGAATTATCCATACTCGCCGTTACCCTCTTGGAAACGTCGCAAAATATGCGGTATTTTTCTGGTTTATTTGGCGATTCGACATTATTTTATTATTTTTGTCGCAGAATATGCGGCGTTTAACGCCGTTCTTTAAATAAGATAGGCTGCACTCGTGAAAACAATCAAGTAAATTTGATGTTTTCCACTCCTTTGCACTTTCTTTGTCGCACATAGAACAAATATATTATGTATATACACGAAAGAGATAATTGGACAAACTTCCGTTGGGATGCTTCTGAGGTATCAATACTTCAGGAAATAGTATGTCGTAAGCAAGGTTTGCTTTACGGCAGATTGAGCTCGCTCGGTTTTGACAGCAAACTCCGAGCCATGGCAGAGAACTTGACACATGATGTAGTATATTCTTCAGAAATTGAAGGCATACGTCTGAATGAGGAGCAGGTGCGTTCTTCAATCGCTAGAAAACTGGGAATTGAAAACGTGAAATATACAGCTCCTTCTCATTATGTTGACTCTGTGGTTAGTGTTATGCTCGAAGCCGTGCAGAACTATGACCAACCTCTCTGTAAAGAGAAACTCTGTGCATGGCAAGCGGCTTTTTTTCCGACTGGTTTTAGCGAAGGTAGCCATATAGAGATTGGACAATACCGTACAAACGAGGAACATATTGTCAGCGGTATGTTCGGCCGTGAGAAGGTGCATTATGTAGCCCCTTCTCCTAATCTTGTAGAAAGCGAGATGCAAAAGTTTATAGCATGGTTTGATGGCGAAGACACAGCGGGTAGCGTTGTCCGTTCAGCCATAGCCCACTTCTGGTTTGTCAGCATACATCCTTTCGAAGATGGCAACGGCCGATTGGCTCGCATTATCTCCGACATGCTTTTGGCTCGCGGTGAGAAGAGCGAGTTGCGTTTCTACAATATTTCGTCTCAAATCAATAAAGACAAGAACCACTATTACGACATTCTGGAACGTATGCAACGTGGCGATGGCGACATCACAGAATGGTTGGTATGGTATATGAAGAAACTGATTGATGCGCTCGATGAAGCAGAAACCATTGTTACCACCATCTTGAACAAAAGTTTCTTTTGGCAGAAGGCTGCATCCATACCTATGACGGAGCGACAGACACAAATGCTCAATCTCTTCCTTGATGGCTATGAGGCAAAGATAACGTCTAAGACTTGGGCATCCTTGGCTAAGTGTTCCAAAGACACAGCCATACGTGACATACAAGACCTCGTCAGCAAGAACATATTGGTAGAAGACATTCCAGGAGCCAAACGACCAAGCTATTCCATTGTCTTTGATGCAGAGGACCTCACACAATTCTTTACCGATGTGTGTATTACCCAAGAGAATGCCACACCATATCTCAATGCCCTGTTCAAAGGTCATAGAAAGGTTTGTGAAAGAATATTGCCACTCGATGCAGAGCGTTACTAAAAGGGAGATTTACTATTGCCTAATCTGCTCAATAAGTACTGCTCGTATTTGATGGCCAACGATTAGGAACCTGTCATGACTATCCACTCCATCAACACCTCCACCGCATATTGCTGTTCTTCCCTTGTCAGCTGTCTTCCTGCGGGTATATGATGCCATTTGAAGAAGCAGCCTCGGCAACAGCAGCCTGTGGCATGTTGGGCAATAAATACGGGATGTCCCTTCATTGGAGTCTGCTTGCCGTCGTTGGGGATTACGGCAGGAGCGAGACGCTTGGCCACGAAATCCTCTGCATGTTTGCGGATTGTGGCCAAACCTTTCTCGGTTATGTATTCCCTGTCCTTTTGTGAGAGGTGGAATCGGCTGCGGAATACCGACTTTGAAAGCCTTTCAAACAAATTCGTAAAGTCGTATTTTCTTTTTACAGCATAGTCATACTCATTGCTTTCTACTGAGCGATTTTTCTTGCTTCCGTCCGAGTCAGAGTCCTTTTGAATTTCCTCTTCCTCCTCAGGAAATAAATTCAGTTCTATGTAGTTCATTTGCAGTATTTATGTATTTCTATAGCAAAAGTACAGTATTTTTGATTATTTACAAACTAATATATAGAAAAATGATAGAAAAGCAGTTACGAACATCAGGAAGGCACCAAAAGTGGCCAGTAGCACGTTGGGCGTACAGAATTTCCACGACCATAGGTGAGAAAAGGTTGATAAGCCACAAGCAGTACCTTTTGTCATGGATAAATCTCGATATGGCTGCTGCCGGAGTTGCCATTCTTGATAATCCTAATCTGGGTGGTGATGCGCTCGCTCATTGTGTCGGTATGACTGATGACCCCCACCTTCTTGCCTTGCGAACTTTGCAGCATGGCGAGGGAGTCGATGACGGTGG
>UQTI01000020.1 GCA_900543975.1 uncultured Prevotella sp.
TTGCTATCTTTCTGTCATTCTGTATATTTATGCAAAACCGGGGTAAAAACGCTCCCGTTTCAACATTTTTGCATCCTTTACGAAGCATGTTTGCATCCTTTACAAAGCATGTTTGCAAGCCAAAACATCACCTTTTGAAGATTGTAAACATGCCATTTACGAAGCGTAAACATGGCAATTACGATGCGCAAACATGGTACTTACGATGCGCAAACATGCCACTTATGAAGCATGGCACATCACCCGTATTTGTTTATGCGATATTGTATGAAAGAGGCGGATGCCTTTATAAACCTTTACAGCCCGTCATGCAAGAAATGGCGCAGATGCAGGTGGGTTATGCCATTGTCGTCGTTGCGTGTGAGCAAGGGAGTCATGGAGATGACATACTTGGGATAGTTGTCCTTGATGGCTCTAAGATTGCCAAACTCTCGCTCGCGTGTGGTATCGTCGGCAATGATGTAAGAAGCCTGTACATAGATGCGTTGACCGTCGGGCTTGGTGCCGACAAAATCGATCTCGGCTGCCTGTAGCTGTCCCACAAACACCTGATAGCCAAGCCTACGCAGATGTAGGTAGATGATGTTTTCTATCACCTTCTCCACGTCTCCCTCGCGTGTGCCGCCAGCGATGGCGTTTCTTATGCCGCTGTCTTCGAAATAGAACTTGTCGTTGGTCTCGAATATGCGCTTGCCATGAATGTCGTATCTGCTCACTTTGTGCAGGATATAAGCTTCGCAGAGGAAGGAGATGTAGTTGATGATGGCCGATGATGTGATGGCTTCGCCCTGCGACTTCATAAATTTTGCGATGCTGTTGGCAGAGATCAGCTTGCCCGTGTTGTCGGCAAGAAAGCGCACCAGGTTCTCCAAGAACGGCACGTTGCGTATCTTGTTGCGCATGATGACGTCTTTTAAGAGCACCGTGTGGTAGATGTCCATCTGATATTCGCGTGCGTCGTCTTCGTCTAACCCGATCTTTGCCAATCCGGGAAGCCCGCCATACTGTATGTAACGGGCGAGTGCATCATCGCTGTCAGCCAACTGGTGAAACTCTAAAAACTCGTTGTAGCTGAGCGATTGAATGTAGATTTCCTTGTATCTGCCGCCTATCAGCGTGCTCAACTCATTGCTCAGCATGCGGGCATTGCTGCCCGTGATGATGATGTCGGTGTTGGGTTCTGTGCGGAAGCTTCGCACAGAGCGCTCAAACTCTTTGATGTCCTGCACCTCGTCAATAAGAATAAAATTGTGCTTGTCGGCAGCGAAATGGTCGTCAAGATATTGGTTAAGGTCCTGATAAGTTTGGATGTTGTCAAACTCTCGCTTTTCCTTGTCGATATAGATTACATTGTTGCCGGAATCCTTCATTTTCTTCTCACGCACCATTTTCATCATGTAGCTTTTGCCCACACGACGTTGTCCCACAAGCACGATTATGGTTTCTTTGCCAAGATATTTTTCAATCTTGTCCATGTAGCTTCGTCTGTTGATTGCTTCCATAGGTTTTTGTCTTTTATAAAAGAAATTCTCCGCAAATATACAACTTTTATCTTTTATAACGAACAAAATCTGTATTTTTCATACTTTTATCTTTTATAGAAGAAGCCCCACCCCCGCGCCGCTACGCGGCTAACCCCTCCCCGTAGGAGAGGGGAGTGAATGGCCTTGGCTATACGAGTTTTGATTTTTGAGTTTTGAATTTTGAATTGTTGCGTTGATGGCGCAATGTTGAGTTTTCGAATTTTGATTTTTCCTCTTTAGAAGGGCTATCGAATTCTTCACTCTTCACTAAAAAAATTGGCTTCGCCTTAACGGCGTCAGCCCCTTTTTTACCTTTTTACCTTTAAAAGCCCCTTTTTACCTTTTAAAAAAGCCCCATAAGGTTCAGAAACCCTATGGAGCTTAATAATTCTGATGCGGCGTCAGCCTTTTTTACCTTTTTACCTTTTTACCTTTAAAACTCTTCCATCAGCTGTGCGCACGATGGTGATGCCCTTTGCAGAGCTGTCCACACGTTGACCTGCGATGTTATAGAAGGCAGCAGGAGCAGAAGAGAGGTCGGTGGCGACGGTGTTGATGCCCGTTGTGGCGCCCACGCTAAGCTCCTCAGAGAAGTTGCTCTCACCCTCGTCATAAACAGCTGTGACCTTATACTTGTGCGTCTTGCTGTCGCTCACGGCGTCGGTGTAGCTGTTAGCCGTTACAGGCTCGGCGTTCAGCTTCTCGCCATCGCGATAAACATTATAGCCTAAGAGCGATGCGCCGTCGGTGGCACCGTCATAACGGTTGTAGGTCACATCGTCGACGAAGAGCATTACGGAACGACGAGTGCAACGGATGGCAAAATAACGGGTGCCGTCGGGCACCTCGAAAGTGTACTCGCGCCAATAGTTCCATACAGGCAGGTGATCGCCCTCGCTCACCTTTACGAAGCTGTCATGGTGATTGTCGGTGCTTGATGCCCAGAACGAAATCCATTCGGCATCATAGCTGGCGCCATTTGCCCACAGAGAGACGGTCTGCTTGCGACCGTCAAGACGCGGCGAGATGAGCCAGTCGTCGTTCTCAGCAGGATAGTCGGCAGAAGGACATATAAGATACTGGTTGCCAGAGTGGGCCTGGAACGGCTGGTCATAGTTGCCTTCCACCCATGTTTTTGTTTCTATGTTGTTGAACACCTGGAAGGCCATGGGGTCGCCTTGGTGCTCATATCTCATGGGGATGCGTGGTGTCACGAGAGTTGTCGACTTGTCGCCGTCGTAAACGGTCCAGTCGCCGAAGCCGCTGATAAGGAACGGGGTGTAGCTCTCGAAATCGTCGGTCACGCTCACGGGGTCGCCATAAGCCACAGAGGGAACATCCTGCGAAGCGGTCCATGAAAGCACGTTACCAGATGCCTGGCGTGAGCCGGTGAGACCCGTAACCGCGGGCATGTCGCTCAAGCGCACAGAGGTGGTCACGACGTCGGCGATGTCGTTAAACGAGAACTCATCGTTCTCGCACACCGTTCCCACACGCCATGTCTGATCCTTGCCCAAGGCATCGTTGAGAGTAGGCGTGAAGGAGGTGGTGAACTTGATGCGCTCTGAAGGTTTGATGGCCTTGCCTTCAAGAGAGGCATAAGTCTTGTTGTTGAGCTGCACGAGCACAGAATAGTCGGTCACGGTCTCGCGTCCGCGGTTGAACACGGTTGCTGTGAGCGTGATAGGCTCACCCACGTTGACGCGCTTCTTGTCTACGGTCAGGCTCTCAAGGGCGAGGTCCACATTGTTTTCTGGCTCGTCAATGCTGATGTTGTCGACATACATGTTGCGGTAGGCCGACGACTCCGACATGGCTGTGGCCAACAGACCGATGCGCGTGAAGCTGCCCTTGGCCTGTGCCGGGAGGTAGACCTCACATTGTGCCCAGCCGTTGCTGCTGTCGTTGATGCGAAACTCGGCACCTTCAACGTCTTGCCACTCGCCGGCATTGGTAGACCACTGCACCTTGATGTTGTCGTCGACAGCACCGTCCATGTCGGGATCGTACCATGGGCTGCGGGCATAATAGAACCAGAAGGTGAGGGTGGGCGATGAGAGCGTTGAGAGGTCAAGGAGAGGCGAGACGAGACGCGACTGCGAGTCGTAGTCGGCGGTCTTTGAGTTGAAGCACAGCACGCCGTTGTCCTTGTCTTGCGACACAATCTCCTCATATTCGCCATCCTCGTCGTCGGGCAGCAGCTCGAAAGAGAAAGCGTGGAGGTCGGGGTCGAGGGTCCACGGGGTCTGCATCTTCTGCTTGGCAAACGACTCGTGATAAGGCGCGGCGAGAGGTGAGCCAGTGACGACCTCACCCGACTGTGCTGCCTCACCCACGATGTCGGCAGCCACGGCGCTGACGGTGTAGGTCACAGCCTTCTGGCCCTCTTCCACGGGGTTGGCATCGGTGAACGTTGTGGCGCTCACTGCCTCGCCAAGCTGTGTGCCGTCGCGCTTCACGATGTAACGGAGGTTTGCAAAATCGACATATCCGCCGTTTGCCGACTCGGTGGGTGCTGTCCATGCCAGGGTGGCGCCACGCTGGGCGTTGAGACGGGCGGTGAAACCGGTCACGGCCTTGGGGGCATCGAGACCAATAAAGTCGGACACGGTGCTGCTCTCGCCTGTGCCGAGAGAGTTGCGCGTCACCACCTTATATATGTTGTTGCCGTGAAGGGGCGCGTTGTCGGTCCATGAGAGAGAGGCTCCCGGTGCAACATCGGCAAACTGTTTAGCGGGCTGCGCCTCATCGTTGCGATAGATGTCGATGCCCATGTTGGCGGTGAGGGCAGCATCGTCAGCCGATATGGTTGGAGCCGTGAAACTGAGGTTTGCGGTCATGGCACCCTTGTCGCCACGGGTGAGGGTGAGCACGTTGACATGTGCGGGCACGCCCTTGACCGATGTTTCCGTGAGCTTTATGTTGTCTACCTCTACGCGGTGGCCGTTGGGCTCACTGTAAGCGTAGAAGGCGAGGCGGAACTTTCCGCTTGCTTTGACATACACCTTCACCGTCTTCTGTCCCGATGCGTCAGATGTGACATTGGCGTAGTCGGCAAGCACGGTGGTGAAGGCAGAGGGGTCATCGCCTGTGCCGAGGAGCACGCGCAAGCTCTCGGGACGTGTCATGACGTTCATTGTGTACTCGAGCGTGTAGACGTTCTCTTGATCGAGGGAAAACTCGGGCGAGATGAGCCAGTCGTCGCCAGGCAGACCGGTCTGATAGTCGAGCATGTAAGCGGCTGCTCCGTTGAGCCACTCCCATGTGCGCCCACCGTTTTCATCCACAATTTTCCAGTTGTCGAGCGCTTCCTTGCTGTCAAACGTCTCGCTGAACACCACGTCGTCTGGGTTTGCCCATAGCTGTGTGGCTCCTGTTGCAGCCAGCGCTACCGTGATGAAGGCACGCTGCGCATAACGATGTAAAGATTTTCTCATATTGTGCGGTTTTGATGTTTTCGTGCTGCAAAAGTAGCAATTATCTGCTTTGGGAAAGGCAAAAAGGGGTACGGCAATACTACGGCATTTCCGTTTTACGCTGCAATTTTGTTAACTTTTCGGTGTTTTTACATTAAATCAGCAACAAAAACACCCGTTTTTCTATCTTTTTGCTCTTGTTTTGCAAAAAGCTCTCATTAAGGTCAGAAGTCCTGTCAAGGCGCATCTTTCGTGAACTGTTCAAGAAACTGCGCGAGATTGGTCTCGGGCGGAAGGTTCAGTTTTTTTCGCAAGCGGTTACGTGCCGACTCTACGCTGCGCACCTCTTTAAACGTGAGGGCGGCAATCTCTTTTGTCGTCATGCCAAGGTGAAGGTAAGCGCAAAGACGAAGGTCGGCCTTGCTGAGGGCAGAAAACTGTTGCGACAAGCGCATGAGGAAACCGGGGTGGACCTCATCAAAATAGACACGGAAGTCGTCGCCCAACGGCTTGTCGTTGAAATGTTGCAGACTGAGGATGAGATCCTTCAACTCGTTGTCGGCTTCGGCGGCAGACAGTTTTTTCTCTCTCAGAGCCGACAGCGAGGCGCTGACATGCTGGTGAAACTCGTTTACTGCAGCAAGGTCGAGGGTGTAGGAGGTGAGCTGGCGGTTCTTGTGGTCCAGCTCCAGCGACATCTCTTCCTGACGCTGCGCCATCTCTTCCTGTTTGCGCTTGAGAGCCTCTTGCTTGCGGCGCATCTCCTCTTGCTTGCGGCGCATCTCTTGCTGCTCGCGCTCACGCTCCTGCTGCTCATAGATGAGAAGCTGCTGTTGCTGCTCGCTGATGAGCTTGTTCTTGGCGCGGTCTGTGCGCATGCGGCGCCACAGAAGCACAACGAGAACAATGAGAACAACAAGAAGCGGCACGGCAACGGCAAGAAGGCGTGTGCGCCCCTCGGCCTTGAGACGATAAATGTCGACCGTCTGCGCAAGATTGGTGTTGTGCTGCTTCAGGCGGTCGGCATCGTAGGCCACGAGCAATTGTTGCAGTTGACTGTTGTTGTCGGCACGCTGCAAGCTGTCGTTGAGGGGCATGAAGCGGAGGATGTTGCGGAGGGCGGCGAGCGAGTCGCCAAGGTTGAAGCAGATGTCGGCCATCTGCTCATAGGCGTTGACTTGCATGGCCAACGGGAGGTGCGGCATGGTCTGATAGAGAGCATGCTGCATGGTTAACGCCTCTGTGCGCTTGCCAAGACGAGCTTTCAGAAAAGTCATGTTAAGCCGTGTCTGCACCGTGCGGTTGTCGCGCTGGTGGCCGCGTTGCAGGTCTATAGCTTTTTGCAAGGCCCGCTCCGCCTGCGACAGGCGGTTCTGACGGGTGAACACCTCGGCGCGGTTGGTGTAGATGAGCGACATGCCCACGCGGTCGGCGCGAGGGGCGTAGGCAAGGGCTTGGTCCATGAACGCCAGGGCTTGGTCATATTGGCCACACTCGTAGCAAACAAGACCAAAGTTGTTGTAGTTGTTGCGGATAGACATTGAGTCGGCGGCTGCAATACTGAGCTGCAAGGACATCTGCAACAGGTCTTCGGCTTGGTCAAACTCGCGCAGGGAATAATAGATGGCAAAGATGTTGTTGTAAAGAGCGGCAAGATGTCGCTTGTCAGCCGTGCGCTTGGCTATAGACAGAGCGCGTTGCAAGAGCACAAGGGCTTGGTGCTGGTTGCCCAGGTCTTCATAGTTGCGGGCGTTGCGCATAAGAGCACGCGTGAGCAGCAACGAATCGGCACGCGAAGCTTTGGCATAGGCGAACGATTCGATGTAGCGGTTGAGCACCATGAGCGAACGGGCTGTCTCACCTCGTTCCGACAGGCGCTCACCCTCCTTCACCAACGCCTCTGAAGATGCCTTGGCTTTAGGGTTTGCCGCATGGCGCGACGCATGGGTCTTAACAACCGGCTTTTTTGCATTAATGGCGGGCTTGCTCGGTTTTTCTATAAACATGCGTGATGCGTCTATAGACATGCCTGATGCCTCCATAGACATGCTTGCATCTATAGAAGATGTATGGGCTTCATAAAAAGGCGTGCTTGCTTCATAAAAAGGCGTGCTTGCTTCATAAAAAGACGTGTTTGCTTCATAAAAGAACGTGCTTGCCTTTGCTTCAGGAGTAAGGGCAAGCAGCAAAAGCAACAACGTTACGGCAAGACGATGCAAGCCCAACAGTTGTAAAGATATGAAAGCATAAGCTTTGTTCATAGACAATAAGCCCTAAAAAGTTTTTTTAACTAAAGATTATCTATATGGTAACATTATTTCCATTTACCTCGCTATTTTTGCAGCAGAAAATAACAACAAACTGTAATCATGAGCATTATGGAAAAGAACATTTACCTTATCGACAGCCGCAGCTCAAAGCAACAGGCAGTCATTGGCAACTTCGTGAAAACCTCTATCCTCAACGACATCGTGAAGAAAACATATAGCCTGTGGAACAACCTGAAAACGGTTTGCCTCAACAGCTACGCGAAAAAGGTTAGGCTCAACAGCGGCATGAAGGAGATTAGCCTCAACAGCTACGCAAAGAAGGAAAGCCTCAACAGCTACGCAAAGGAGGT
Source organism: uncultured Prevotella sp. (assembly GCA_900543975.1). Lineage (GTDB taxonomy): Bacteria > Bacteroidota > Bacteroidia > Bacteroidales > Bacteroidaceae > Prevotella. Next base: position 7,560 of record UQTI01000020.1, read on the forward strand.
AAGCCTCAACAGCGAAAAGGAGATTAGCCTCAACAGCTATGCAAAGGAGGTAAGCCTCAACAGCTATGCAAAGAAGGTAAGCCTCAACAGCGGCATGAAGAAGGTTTGTCGACCGATAGAGTGGCTTTGCTCTTACTATTCTAATGTGTTGGACCGTAAGCTGACCATGCGCCAGACATGGCTTCTTGTCAATGCTCAGTTGGCCTTTGGCGCTGCCTTCTTTCCGGTGGAAGCCCCTTGGGGTGTTCGTATCGGTTGCCTGGTGTGGGTTGTATCGGCGCTGCTGAAGTGTAAGAGGGGGCTTAAGTGAAGAGGGTTCTTAAGTGAAAAGTGAAGAGTGAAGAGTGAAGAGTGAAGAGTGAAGAATTCATGTGCCTTGATTATTGTGAAGCAAAGCTATTGAATTCTTCACTCTTCACTCTTCACTTTAAGCCACTCTTCACTCTTCACTTTAAGCCACTCTTCACTTAAAACATCGTAGCCACTCTTTTCACCCCACTGACAAGAGCATCGATCTCCTCTTTTGTGTTATATAGGGCGAAGGAGGCACGCACCACGCCCTGCACGCCGAGGCGATCCATGACAGGCTGGGCGCAATGGTGGCCTGTGCGCACGGCTATGCCGAGGCGGTCGAGCAAGGTGCCCATGTCGAGATGATGGATGTCGCCAACGAGGAACGACACGACAGCGTCCTTGCCAGGGGTGGTGCCGAAGAGACGGATGCCGGGGATGGTCTGCATCTGTTCCATGCAGTAGGCGGTGAGCTCGCGCTCATGAGCCGCGATGTTCTCCATGCCGAGGGCCGACACATAGTTGAGAGCGGTGGCAAGACCGTGAGTAGCCACATAGTCGGGGGTGCCAGCCTCAAACTTAAACGGCAGACGCTCGAAGACCGTGCGCTCGAAGCTCACGCTCTCAATCATCTCGCCACCACCCTGATAGGGCGGCAGACGGTCGAGCCACTCTTCCTTGCCGTAGAGCACCCCCACACCTGTGGGGCCATAGATCTTATGTCCACTGAAAGCGAAGAAGTCGCAATTGAGGTCCTGCACGTCGACCTTGAAATGGGGTGTCGACTGTGCTCCGTCCACCAGCACAGGCACGCCGTGTTCATGAGCAATGCGCACAATGTCTTTCACGGGGTTCACCGTGCCGAGGGTGTTGCTCACATGCGCCACGCTAACGATCTTCGTGCGGTCAGAAAACAGCTTCTCATACTCGTCCATGAGCAGGTTGCCACTGTCGTCGATGGGTATGACCTTAAGAGCGATGCCGCGCTTTGCTGCCTGCAGCTGCCACGGCACGATGTTAGAATGGTGCTCCATGACGCTCACGATCACCTCGTCGCCCTCGCCCATAAACTCTTCACAGAACGAGCTGACCACGAGGTTTATGCTCTCGGTGGTGCCGCGCGTGAAGATAATCTCCTCGGTCTTGGGAGCGTTGATGAAACGGCGCACGGTCTCACGCGCCGCCTCATGCAGGTCAGTGGCCTGTTGCGAGAGATAATGCACGCCACGGTGCACGTTGGCGTTGACATTAAGATACTCGTCGCGCATGGCATCGAGCACACAGAGCGGCTTCTGTGTTGTCGCCGCGTTGTCGAGATAGACGAGCGGACGGTCGTAGACGGTGCGAGAGAGAATAGGAAAATCGTCTCTCACCTTTTGTATGTTGTACATCTTTTTTCTTTTTTATTTCAAAGCCTTTATAGGCCTCCTTTGATAGGCCTTTAAGCCTACCTAAGCATTGTTAGCCCTTTTTTAAGCCTACCTAAGCCTTTCTAAACCGAAGGGAATTAGAGAGCGAGATCGGCAAAGCTATTGAATTCTTCACTCTTCGTTCTTCACTCTTCACTTAATAAGCTCTTCACTTAATAAGCTCTTCACTTGCACATCTTGCATCCCTCACACTTTGTCAGTTCGCCTCGGAAGCGTTTTTCGACAAGATAGTGGAGGCGGTCGCGAAGCGGTTCGAGCTTGATTTGGTCGATGACCTCGTTGATGAAGGCAAACTCGAGCAGCAGCTTGGCTTCCTTCTCGCTGATGCCACGCTGACGCATGTAGAAGAGAGCGGCGTCGTTGAGCTGACCCACGGTGGAGCCGTGTGAGCATTTCACGTCGTCGGCATAGATCTCGAGCATGGGCTGTGTGTACATGCGTGCCTCCTTTGTGGCACACAGGTTCTGGTTGCGCTCCTCGCTGACGGTCTTCTGCGCTCCGTGACGCACGAGCACGCGGCCGGCAAAGGCACCTGTCGACTTGTCATCGAGCACATATTTGTAAAGCTCATGACTTGTGCAGTGGGGTACCTGGTGGTCGATGAGCGTGTTGTTGTCGATGTGCTGTGCCTTGTCGGCAATGACGCATCCGTTGCACCAACACTCTGCTCCCTCGCCCTTGAGCAACACGTCGAGACGGTTGCGTGTCGTGCCGTTGTGCAGCGTTATGACGTTGTGGTTAACACGGCTGTCGGCCTGTTGCTCAATGTAGACGTTCGACACACGCGTGTTCTTATAGTGGGTCTCCTCCATGCAGTAGAGGTCAAGCGATGCGTTGCGTCCCACATAAGCCTCAATGACCTGTGTTGCGAGAAACTCGCGGTCGTCGGCAGCATGGTCACAGAACAGCAGTTTGGCTTCAGCACCCTCCTCCATGACGATGAGCACGCGACGGTTCACCATGAGCGGCACGTCAGAGCGCAAGATGTTGATGACCTGTATGGTGCGGTCCACCTTCACGCCCCGCTTCACATAGACGAGCAGACCGTCCTGTGCCAGCATGGTGTTGAGGGCTGTTATGCCATCCTCGTCGGCATGTGAGAGCTGCGCATAATGGTCAGCCACAAACTGCGGGTTCGCCTGAGCATAGGCAGCGAGCGAGTCGACCACCACGCCCTCGGGCAGGTTCTCCTTGGGCTGCAGGGCAGCGCGGAACTGGTCGTTAACGATAAAATAGAGCGATGTGCTGAGGTTCGGCACGTCGCAACGGAACGCCTTGTAGGGGTCTACAGGAATCTCCAGACGGTTAACGTTGACGCCATAGTCGGGTGCGAACAGCTCGTCAACGCTTGTATATTTGTATCTCTCTACCTTTCTTGAAGGGAACCCTTGTCGCTCAAACTGTTCAAAGGCAGCGTCGCGCACGGCGTTTAGCGGTGCGGCACTGTGAGCGCAGATCTGTTCTCTACATTCGCGGTAGAGGTCGATGTATTGTTTTTCGCTGTGCATTGTTTCGTTTTTTTTATTTTAAAATCAAAAACTCTACTCCACTTCCGCCTTTATCCAGTCGTATCCTCTCTGTTCAATCTCCTTAGCCAGTTCAGGTCCGGCAGTTTTCACGATGCGGCCTTTGTAGAGCACATGCACGACGTTAGGTTTGATCATGTCGAGCAGACGCTCATAGTGGGTAATGACGATGGCCGATGTCTCGGGCGTGTGCATCTTGTTCACGCCATCAGCCACGATGCGCATGGCATCGACATCCAGACCCGAGTCGGTCTCGTCAAGGATAGAGAGCTTTGGCTCGAGCATGGCCATCTGGAAGATCTCGTTGCGTTTCTTCTCGCCGCCGCTGAAACCCTCGTTCACCGAGCGTCGTGTGAACTTGCTGTCAAGCTCCACCACCTTGCGCTTCTCGTTCATGAGCTTCATAAACTCGGCAGCCTTAAGCTCAGGCAGTCCCTGATACTTACGCTTCTCGTTCACGGCAGCCTTGAGGAAGTTGGTCATCGACACGCCCGGAATCTCTATCGGATACTGGAACGAGAGAAACAGTCCCTCGTGTGCGCGGTCCTCTGGCTTCATGTCGAGCAGGTTCTTGCCGTTGAACAGAGCCACACCCTCGGTCACCTCATAGAGAGGGTTGCCTGTGAGCACGGCGCTGAGTGTAGACTTGCCCGAACCGTTCGGACCCATGATGGCATGGATCTCGCCATCATTTATCGTGAGGTTGATGCCTCTAAGTATTTCCTTATCGCCAATCTTGGCGTGGAGGTTCTTTACTTCTAACATATTTAGACGTCTTTGTTTTTATCTTTTTTTATTATTCTGTTTTCTTCTGTGGCCGCTGGCTGCCATCGCTTCGTCGATAAGCATCGGCTGGTTGCCATTGCTTCATCAATAAGCATCGGCTGGTTGCCATTGCATCATCAATAAGCATCGGCTGGCTGCCATCGCTTCATCAATAAGCATCGAGCACACGCTTCAACCTTGCCTTCTGATGTTCCTTCTTCGTTTCCTTTTTAGGCTCATCGTCGGGACAATAGAGTCCGAGCGCTGTCGCTATAAACTTGTAGAGCGTGTTGCCGTCGTCAGACGTGAACCTGAACGGGAAGGTAAGCTTCAGCCCGATCTGTATGTTGTGGCGGTGCATGTTGGAGCGCATGTCGTAGGTCTCGGGCTGTCCGTTATATGTCGTGCTTACGCTTGTCTTGCCGTTGAGGGCAAGCGGGAAGCCATACTGAAACTCAAGGGCGAGCGACGAGAACAGGTAGCAGTCGAGCCCAATGGCTGGTGCCACGCTAAAGCGCGGATAGCTTATAGAGTAGTGGCGCTCATGGCTATAGTTTGTTCCCATGCCCGAAGAGCTGACCTCCATGTAGCCCGTCTCGTTCTGCGTCCCCACGTTGGTGTAGGTCACAATGGCGGCGTAAGGCTGTATGGCGCAACCGTTAGACAACGGATAACAGCGTGCTCCCAGCACGATGTTGCGCAACGTTGCCGACACGTCGCCACTGAACCATTGGAGCACCTCGGCGTTATAGCCTCCCACCACCGAAAAGTGGTCGTTGGGAAGATAATACTCCAACATGATGTTGCCCAACGGGTTTGCGAACGACGCCGATCTCTCGTCATGCGCTGCATTATGGTCTCTGTCTGCCGTCGTAGGACAAGAAAGGTTCATGCCCGTTATGACCGCCCAACGGCGCGGCATGTCATCGTCGTCATCATTGGCGGCATTGGCAGCAACGTTAGCGGTAGCAGCAACGTTAGCGGCAGCATCGACATTGGCGGCAGTCAGTGTGCTGAACGGGAAAGCTGAAAGAGCTGCAAGAACAGCCGACATTATTGTTTTGCGAAACACTTGTTTTCGATTTTTGATTTTTGAATTTTGAATTTTGAATTGTTGCGGCTCTGCCGCAATGTTGAATTTTGAATTTTGAATTATTGCGCCGTTGGCGCAATTTTGAGTTATGGATTTTTGATTTATTCTTTTTTTCGATTATTAGAAACTCACAAATCAAAATTCAAAAATTCAAAATTGCGGCAGAGCCGCAACAATTCAAAACTCAAAACTCAAAATTCAAAATTCAAAACCTCTATCCCACCGTTCCTTCCAGCGACACGCTGAGGAGCTTCTGTGCCTCGACGGCAAACTCCATTGGCAGCTTGTTGAGCACCTCCTTGGCATAACCGTTCACGATCAAGCCCACGGCCTGCTCTGTGGGTATGCCACGCTGGTTACAGTAGAAGAGCTGGTCTTCGCTGATCTTTGATGTTGTGGCCTCATGCTCCACCACGGCGCTGTCGTTGTGAATGTCCATGTAGGGGAAGGTGTGGGCGCCACAGTCGGAGCCGAGGAGCAGCGAGTCGCACGACGAGTAGTTGCGTGCGTTGTCGGCGTTGCTGGTGGCACGCACCAGTCCGCGGTACGAGTTCTGGCTGTGTCCTGCCGAGATGCCCTTCGATATGATTGTCGACTTGGTGTTCTTTCCCATGTGTATCATCTTCGTGCCGGTGTCGGCCTCCTGATAGTTGTTTGTCACCGCCACCGAGTAGAACTCGGCCTGTGAGCCGTCGCCGCGCAAGATGCACGACGGATATTTCCATGTTATGGCCGATCCCGTCTCCACCTGTGTCCACGACAGTTTCGAGTTGACACCTCGCAGGTCGCCACGCTTGGTCACGAGGTTCAGCACGCCACCCTTGCCGTGCTCGTTGCCTGGGTACCAGTTCTGCACGGTCGAGTATTTCACCTCCGCGTTGTTGTTCACCACAATCTCCACGATGGCGGCATGCAACTGGTTCTCGTCGCGCATAGGCGCTGTGCACCCCTCAAGGTAGCTCACATAAGCGTCGTCGTCGGCCACGATCAGTGTGCGTTCAAACTGTCCCGTGTTTCTTGCGTTTATGCGGAAATAGGAGCTAAGCTCCATGGGGCAGCGCACACCTTTGGGAATGAAGACAAACGATCCGTCTGAGAACACGGCGCTGTTGAGGGCGGCATAGAAATTGTCGCGATAGGGCACCACCGTTCCGAGATATTGCTTCACGAGGTCGGGATGGTTCTTTATGGCGTCGCCGATGGAGCAGAAAATTATTCCTTTCTCTGCGAGTTTCTCCTTGAAGGTGGTCTTCACCGACACCGAGTCCATAATAGCATCCACCGCCACGCCGCTGAGCGCCAGTCGCTCTTCGAGCGGAATGCCGAGCTTGTCGAATGTCTTCATGAGCTCAGGGTCTATCTCCTTCTTCTCATCCTTCTTCTTTGCCAACGGGTCGGCATAATAAGAGATTGCCTGGTAGTCGATCTCAGGCAGGTGCACATGTCCCCATGTGGGCTGCTTGAGCGTCTGCCAGTGGCGGAACGCCTTGAGGCGGAACTCGAGCATCCAGTCGGGCTCGCCCTTCTTCTGCGAGATCAGTCGCACAACATCCTCGTTGAGACCTTTCTCTATGATGTCGGTGTGCACGTCTGTGGTGAAGCCATATTCATATTTCTGCTCCGCCACCTGTCGCACAAAGGCATTTTTTGTATCTTTATTTTCCATTGTTGCTGTTATGTTTGCAGGGTGCTGCTTCTATCTTTCGGCAGGCTAACGCTTTATCGCGAAAGCCGCGATGTCTTCGACAAAAAAATGTCATGTGTCCGAAAGAAAAACGACATGTCCCCTATTAAAATGCAAAATTACAAAATAAGCAATTATTATCGTAACGTTTTACGTTTTTTTTGGCTTTTACAGCTGTTCGTCAAAATAAAAAAAACACAAGTTAGTGCATGCGCATAATCGCATAACACAAACCTGTGTTTTTATCATGACTCATTATTTTTCTATTCCACACTTAGCTCATCAAAGCGCCATAGACAGACCTGCCAAGCGCCATAGACAAGCGGCTATCATGCGAGCGTCTTACAGCGTCTGCTTAACCTCAATCTCGGTGAAGGTCTCGAGCACGTCGCCCACCTGAATGTCGTTGAAGTTGACGAGCGAGATACCACACTCGAAGTTGGTGGCCACCTCCTTGACGTCATCCTTGTAACGCTTGAGGGCAGCGATGTCGGCGGTGTGAACCACGATACCGTCGCGCACCACGCGTGCGCGGTCGACGCGGTGAACCTTGCCTTCTGTAACCATACATCCGGCAACGGTGCCCACCTTCGAGATCTTGTAGACCTCGCGCACCTCAACCTGTCCTGTGACAACCTCCTTCTTGACCTTGTCGAGCATACCCTCCATGGCAGAAGTGACATCGTCGATGGCGTCGTAGATAACCGAGTAGGTGTTGATCTCCACGCCAGCCTGGTCAGCCTGCTTGCGTGCTGCAGCCGAAGGACGCACCTGGAAGCCCACGATGATGGCATCGGAAGCGTCGGCGAGCGTAACATCGCTCTCTGAAATCTGGCCCACGGCCTTGAAGATGACGTTGACCTTGATCTTCTCTGTAGAGAGCTTGATGAACGAGTCGCTCAGAGCCTCTACCGAACCGTCGGTGTCGCCCTTTACGATGATGTTCAGCTCCTTGAATGATCCAAGGGCAATGCGGTGTGAGATATCTGACAGGGTGAGACGCTTCTGTGTGCGCAGACTCTGCTCACGCTGTAGCTGTGTGCGCTTGTTTGCGATGTCGCGAGCCTCCTGCTCTGTCTCGAGCACATGGAACGAGTCGCCGGCTGTGGGCGCACCGTTCAGACCCAAGATTATTGCTGGCTCTGCCGGTCCTGCCTTCTCTATGCGGGCGTTACGCTCGTTAAACATGGCCTTGATGCGTCCCCAGCTTGTGCCGGCAATCACGTTGTCGCCCACGCGGAGCGTACCGTTGCTCACGAGCACCGTTGACACATAGCCACGTCCCTTGTCGAGAGACGACTCGATGATTGAACCTGTTGCCTTGCGGTTGGGGTTAGCCTTCAGGTCGAGCATCTCAGCCTCAAGGAGCACCTTCTCCAGCAGTTCGCTGATGCCGATACCCTTCTTGGCGCTGATCTCCTGACACTGGTACTTGCCGCCCCACTCTTCAACGAGCAGGTTCATGGCAGCCAGTTCCTCACGCACACGGTCGGGGTTGGCACCTGGCTTGTCGATTTTGTTGATTGCGAACACCATCGGCACGTTAGCAGCCTGGGCATGTGCGATAGCCTCCTTTGTGGTGGGCATGACAGCGTCGTCGGCAGCAACGATGATGATTGCGATATCGGTAACCTGAGCACCACGGGCACGCATGGCGGTGAAGGCCTCGTGACCCGGTGTGTCGAGGAATGTTATGCGGCGTCCGTCCTCAAGCTTCACGTTGTAAGCACCAATGTGTTGGGTGATGCCACCTGCCTCACCGGCGATGACGTTGGTCTTGCGTATGTAGTCGAGCAGCGATGTCTTACCGTGGTCAACGTGTCCCATGACGGTCACGATAGGAGCGCGCGGCACGAGATCGTTCTCGTCGTCAGCCTCTTCTGTGATGGCCTCCTGCACCTCTGCACTGACATATTCGGTCTTGAACCCAAACTCCTCTGCCACGAGGTTTATGGTCTCGGCGTCGAGGCGCTGGTTGATAGACACCATGATGCCCACGCTCATGAGTGTTCCGATGACCTGGTTGACGTTGATGTTCATCATCGTAGCCAGCTCGCTCACGGTCACGAACTCGGTGAGCTTCAGTGTTTTGCTCTCCTTCTTCTCCTCGCGGCGCTCCTCGTTCATCTTCTCCTGAGCAGCTTCACGCTTCTCCTTACGATACTTGGCGCCCTTCTTTGTCTGGTTCTGCTTGTTTGTGAGGCGTGCGAGTGTCTCCTTAACCTGACGTGCCACGTCCTCATCATTAACCTCAACGGGCTTCTGGTTGCGGTTGCGGTTCTTCTTTTTCTTTCCGTTGCCGGCGCCGCCGTTTCCGCCGGCACTGTTGCCGCCGCCGTTGTTGTTGCGTCCACCCTGCTGGTTAGACGCAGCGTTTATGTCGACGCGCACCTTGTTTATGCGCTCGCGCTTCTTCTTGCCGTCGCGCTGCTGCTGAGCCTTCTCCTCGCGCTCCTTGCGCTTCTCCTCCTTCGACTTCTTCTTGGGACGGGTGCTCTGGTTGAGCGTTGCGAGGTCTATCTTTCCGAGCACGTTCACCTTAGGAGCGTTCAGCATCTTCTTCTCGCTCTTTGTAGTGAAGATGTCGTCGCTCTTCTGCTGCTGTGCCAGATGCTTCTGCTCCAGCGGTGTGCGCTGGTCGGCGGGCTTGTCGCCAGCAGCTACAGGAGCCTCCTGTGCTACGTTGGCAGCGGCTTTAACCTCGGGCTGTGCCTTCTTCTGCTCAGCCTCCTGCGCCTTAGGCGCTGCGGGCTTAGCCTCAGCGTGCTGTGCAGCAGGCTTCTGTGCGTTCTGCTGTGCAGGCTTAGCTTCTGCGGGCTTTGCGGCGTTATTCACTGCGGGCTTCTGTGCTGCCCCGTTGTTGGCTTTTGCAGAGTCGTGGCTCACGGCAGCAGTCACGTTCTTGCTGTTCTTTCCGGCAGTCTGAGCGGCAGGCTTTGAAGGCTGCTTCTTTCCCAAACTGTCGAGGTCTATTTTTCCCAGGGGCTTATACTGCTGCACTCCTGCGGGGAGCACACGCTCTGTACGGCCTTCCTTAGCCTGGTCCTTGGCCTGTTTCTTGTCCTTGGGCTTCTTCTGGAGCAGCTTCTCGGCTTGCGAGCGCACCTCCTTGTCCTGCTTGAAGGCTTCTACCAGAGCGTTATACTGCTGGTCGTTGAGCTTGAAGCTCAGCTCCTGTTTCACCTCTCCCAGTTCACTTCTCTTTTCAAGGAATTCAACTGCCGTTTGAAGTCCTATATTCAATTCGCTTAATGCTTTGTTTAACCTGATGCTCATTCTGTTTTTTTATCGTTCATCATGCGTGACGGTGCCTCTTCCCCGTAAGCAGGAACCTGAGGTTGCTGCTTCGCTGTCGCTGCTACGCCATGGCGCATATAGTTTTCTTTTTTAATAAAATTATTGTCTGCACGACCTCTCGCGGCTTGTCTCTGCAAGCGCCTGTCGGCAATATGTTTTGGTCAACTTGCCGTGGCAGGTGCGTGTCGTCACACCGTCCTGCCGTGGCAAGGATAGAAATGAGAGCCGGAGAAAATTATTTCTCAAACTCTGCGCGGAGCACGTTGAGCACATGATCCACGGTCTCTTCTTCAAGGTCAGCCTTCTCAACGAGCATCTCACGCGGAGCGTTGAGCACCGCCTTGGCTGTGTCGAGACCGATGCCCTTGATGGCGTCGATAACCCACTGGTCGATCTCGTCGACAAACTCGTCGAGGTAGATGTCCTCTTCCTCCTCGTCGCCGTTAACCTCGCGGAACACGTCGATGGTGTACTTGGTGAGCATAGACGCCAGCTTGATGTTCAGACCTCCACGGCCGATGGCCAGGCTCACCTCCTGAGGCTGGAGGAACACCTCTGCCTTGTGGTTCTCCTCGTCGATGTTGATGCTTGACACCTTGGCCGGTGAGAGCGCACGCTGGATGAAGAGCTTGGTGTTGGCTGTCCAGTTGATGACGTCGATGTTCTCGTTGCCGAGCTCACGCACGATGCCGTGAACGCGGCTACCCTTGACACCCACACATGCTCCCACGGGGTCAATGCGCTCGTCGTAGCTCTCGACGGCGATCTTGGCACGCTCTCCCGGCATGCGGGCGATGGCCTTGATGCTGATCAGACCGTCGTTGATCTCGGGCACCTCTGCCTCGAGCAGACGCTGAAGGAAAGCAGGGCTTGTGCGCGAAAGGATGATCTTGGGGTTGTTGTTCTCGTTGTCCACGCGCTCGATGACGGCACGCACGGTCTCACCCTTGCGGTACACGTCGCTGGGGATCTGCTCGCTCTTGGGCAGCGACAGCTCGTTGTTCTCGTCGTCTACCACGAGCACCTCGCGCTTCCACACCTGGTACACCTCGCCGGCGATAACCTGTCCCACACGATCCTTATATTTGTTGTAGAGCGAGTCGTGCTCCAGCTCCAGCACCTTCGAAGCGAGAGTCTGGCGCAGGTTCAGGATGGCGCGGCGACCGAACTTGGTGAAGTCGACAGCCTCAGACACATCCTCGCCCACCTCATAGTCGGGCTCAATCTTGCGTGCCTCGGTGAGCGAGATCTCCTTGTTCTCGTCCTGCACCTCGCCGTCTGCCACAACCACGCGGTTACGGTATATCTCAAAGTCGCCCTTGTCGGGGTTCACGATAACGTCGAAGTTCTCGTCGCTACCGAAAATCTTTGCAAGCACATTGCGGAAACTCTCCTCGAGCACACTCACGAGAGTTGTGCGGTCGATGTTCTTTGTTTCCTTAAACTCTTTGAACGAGTCGAACATGCTCACTGTATCGTCATTTTTTAATGCTGCCATTTGTGTTTACTTGAAACTGATTAAATATTTTGTATATTTCACTTTATCCATCTCGAACGTATGATCCACATCCATGAGCTGCGGACGTTTCTTGCCTTCCACCTTCACCTTTTCCTGTGTGGTGAGAACGAAGCTGTTGCCGTCGACGCTCTTCAGCACGCCTTTATATTTCTTGCCGTCGGCATCGAGCACCTCCACGTCTTTGCCTACGAAGCACTCATACTGGCGCGGCACCTTGAAGGGCTGACCCAGACCGGCAGAGCCTACCTCCAGTTCATAGTCTTCCTCATCGCGGCTCAAGTGCTCCTCGATGAAGCGGCTGAGCTCCACACAGTCTTCAATCCACACGCCGTCGGCATGGTCAATCTCCACTACAATCTTGTTGTCGGCGCTTATCTCTATGTCTACAAGAAAATATTCCTTGTCCTCGAGCCAACTCTCAACAATCTCTTTAACGGTGTTTTTGTTTATCATACATTTTGTTTGGGGCGTGTTGTCGTTTTCTTTTTTGTTTTGCTTGCCACGCCGTGTTGTGATTTACAGTTGTTTTTTCATCTCATCCCGCCAGCCTGTTTACAGGCGAGACCTCAGTAATTAAAAAAATGAGGAGCTCTCTCGGAGCCCCTCATTCCACTGAATGGTGCAAAGTTACGAAAAAATCCATACTTATACAAATATTTTATGTGTTTTCTTGCAATTTTAGTCTAATTGTTGAGCCATCGCAATGAGTTTTCACCGACATCGTTTGCAGAGCACGAAAAAAGTTGTAAATTTGTATGGCTTAAAACAGCAGCCTATAAAAAATTTTCAGAAAAAAATGCAACATACACAACATAAAGGTCTTGAACGTCGCGTAAGCAACGACATGAACCTTGCGGGAAGAGCCATGAACCTTGCGAGAAGAGCCATGAACCTTGCGGGTAGAGCCATGAGCCTTGCGGGAAAAGCCATGGGCCTTGCGGGAAGAGCCATGCTTGGACCGCTCACCTTTTTCGTCATCATCACAGCCCTCGTACTCACTATCGCTTCTTGTGGCGGCAGAGGGAAGGAAGGTGCCGTGGTGTCTGACGAGAAGAAGATTGAGCAGATAAAGAGCATCAGCATGTCGCAGCCAGAGCTCGCCCTCTCCATGCTCGACAGCGCCGAGGTGCTCCGCACCATGCCCATGTATGATGTCAACGCCCTGCGTGCCATCGTCTACAACAACTCGTCAAACGACAACACAAAGGCGCTCCACTATGCCTTGCTCGCCAGCACCGACAGTCTGCTCACCCACAACAACGAGAAGCGTCTGGCGGTGGCGTCGGTCCTGGCATACCAATATTTTAAATGTGGCATCTACGACCGCTGTCTGCTCACCGCCGAGCAGGCCATCACCCTGGCGCAAAAGCTCAAAGCGGCTGACAAGGAAGCGTCCATTCTCAACACCAAGGCCATGTGTGAGAGCGAGATAGGGTTGGTTGACAAGGCGTTGCGCTCGTTCGACAGCGGCATCAGTCTGCTGCGCCGACAGGTTCACACCGCCGACACATGGAGCACATGGAGCGACCTCGTCGACATGTACTCGCAGAAGGGCAACGTGTTGCTCGACAACCATCGTTACACGGAGGTGGCAGCCATGTATGACACCTTCAGCGAGGCAGTTACGACCATGGCTGAGCGCAAGCCCGAGAGAGTGGCGGGCGGCAACGACAGGTCAAAGGCGATGTTCTACGCTGTCTACTCGGTGACCTACGCACACCTTGGCGAGAAGCAGAAGGCTTATGAGTTCTACTCGAAGCTCCTCGACACCGACCTCTCCAAGACGCCGGCGGGCATTACCTTCCTCGTGCCATACCTCCTGCTGGAGCGCCGCTACGGCGAGGCCATAACGAAGCTTGAGGAAGAGGAGGCGTTCTTCAAACGACGCGGGCGCGACACCGTCGACTATTATTTTGTGCGCACGCTCCTGCCTTCCAAGGCCGATGCCCTCTTCAACGAGGGTCGCTACCGCGAGGCGGCGCTCACGGGTCTGAGGGCCATTGCGCTGAACGACAGTCTGTCTCTGAAACTGAAGAAGCAGAACGCTATGTCGATGAGCCAGTTGCTCGATTCAAAGCACAAGGACATGCGCATAAACGAGCAGGCACGCGACCTGCGCAACAGTCGCACCATCGTGGCTCTCGTGTCGTTCCTCATGGCCGTCCTTGCCGTGCTCTTCATCAGGGTCATGTCTTACAACCGTCTGGTGCAGCGAAAGAACCGTGCCGCCGCAGCTACCATAAACGAGCTGACCGCTGCCAAGGAGCAACTCGCCTATCTGCTGGCATCGAAAAGCAGGAACGACGATGCTGCTGGGGAGAGGGGACGCGACGATGCCGCTGAGGAGAAGGGACGTGACGATGCCGCTGGGGAGAGGGGACACGACAATGCGGGACCCCAAGAGCAGGGTGTAAGCCAAGAAAGCGCAGCCGCCAACGAGAAGTCTTCAACGCAAGCAACCGCTTGCCATGAGGAAAACAATAAAAAGGTGGAGACGGAATGTGCAGGGATAGGAGAAAAAACGGAAAGCGGAGAAGATGCCGGAAACAGAAAAGGTGTTGTGAACGGGAAAAAAGCAGAGAACTTACAGAAAACAATGAACGGGGAGAACAAAAAGGACGGTGAAAATATAGAGAACGGAGAACGAGCAGAGAACGGAGAGGGAGCAGAGAACGGAGAAGATGTTGAGAAAAAGGGGCTGTGCGTAGCAACGAGCGAGGGGGCATCAGAAGAAGAGGATGCCGCTGCCAGATTAAAAGACGACAAGTCGCGCGACATGTTCTTGCAGCTTGAGCAGCGCATCATCAACGAGCGCCTGTTCCGCAAGCCTAAGATCTCTCGCGACGAGCTTATCGCCTTGCTCGGCGTGGACAAGGGCACGTACGTGTCGTTGCTCATGGTCTTCTCGGGCAAGCCGTTCAACCGTTACATCAACGACATGCGTCTCGACTATGCCGCCGCGCTCCTTCGCAAGAACACCAACTTCTCGGTCGAGGCAATAGCCATCGACTGTGGCATCCCCGTACGCCAGACCTTCTACCGCCTATTCACGGAAAAGTTTGGACTATCGCCGGCGGAGTATAGGAAGATGAATGAGTAAAGCCCCACCCCCGCGCCGCTTCGCGAGGGAACCACACCACCTACAGCCCCACCCCCGCGCCACCTACCGGTGGCTCACCCCTCCCCGTAGGAGAGGGGAGTGATTAGCCTGGGCTATTGAAAGCCCCACCCCCGCGCCGCTTCGCGGCTCACCCCTCCCCTTAGGGAGGGGAGTAAATGGCCTTGGTTATTGAATTCTTCACTCTTCACTTCCAAGGCACCAGCCTTTTTTTACCTTTTTACCTTTAAAAGCCTTTTTACCTTTAAAAAAGTCTATAGGATTTTTCACTTTTCGTTTTTCCCTTTTCCTTTAAATGCGGCGTCAGCCCCTTTTTACCTTTTTACCTTTAAAAGCCCCTTTAACAAAAATTCCCATTCCCTTGCTCGCACCCTCCTGTATGTGCGTGAGGTTTCTAATGCCATGTCCCACAGTAGGCTCAGGATCAATGAGATATATGGGGGTGTTGGGCTTGGCATACTGAACCAGGCCGGCGGCGGGATAGACGTTCAGCGACGTGCCTATGATGACCATGATGTCGGCCTCTGACACCTCCCTGGCAGCCTCCATGATTTTGGGCACATTCTCACCGAAGAACACGATGTAAGGCCGCAGCAACGAACCGTCACCTGCCTTGGTGCCAGGCTCCACGGTGCAATGGTCCTCGGGCAGCTCCACGATGTAACGCTCATCGTCAGGGTCCTTGCTTGAGCACACCTTCGACAACTCGCCATGCAGATGAATGACCTTCGACGACCCTGCCTTCTCGTGCAGGTTGTCCACGTTCTGCGTCACCACCACCACGTCGTAGCTGTCCTCCAACGACTTGATGAGCTTATGCCCCTCGTTGGGCTGGGCCGCATAGAGCTTCTTGCGGAGCATGTTGTAGAAATTTGTCACCAGTGTGGGGTCGGCCTCCCAACCCTCATGCGTGGCAACCTGCTGCACAGGATAGTTCTCCCACAAGCCGTCATTGCCGCGGAACGTCTTGAAACCACTCTCTACCGACATGCCGGCACCGGTAAGAAACACTATCTTCTGCTTCTTCTGCCCGTTCATTTTTTCATTGTCTGCCATAACTCTTTCTCCTTTAAACATTTTTATCTTTAACCAGACTTTCGCAAACAAAACCGCTTTTCAAGATCTTGTCGCCTCAAGCAAGCATCGACACGCTCGCCTCTGGCGCTTGCCGGAACGTCGCCGAAGGCATGCGTCAAGGCCGGGAGCGGCATCGCTGTCTTAAGCAGAACCGCTGACAGAGCGCTCGCAAAAGCCCAATTACATTAATATATGCAAAAATAATCTTTTTTCTAAAAACAAAGCCACATCATTCAAGAAAAATAAGTATTTTTGCACTTTAAACAAAAAGGGCCATTCCTAAAACGGATAAAAGCAGAAACAAATAATACAAAATAAAAACAAAACAACAACAAAATTTATCATGGACAAGTTAAGTTACGCTTTGGGTCTGAACATCGGACACCAGCTTTCACAGATGGGTGCCAAGGGCCTCAACATCGACGATTTCGCACAGGCAATAAAGGACGTTATTGCCGGTAACACACCGCAGCTCGCCGACGCAGAAGCGCAAACAATCTTACAGAAGTTCTTCCAGGACCTGGAGGAGAAGCAGCGTGCAGCACAGGCTGAGACCTTCAAGGCTGTGAAGAAGAACGGCGAGGACTATCTCGCTGAGAACGCAAAGAAGGACGGCGTCATCACGCTACCCAGCGGTCTCCAGTATCAGGTGCTCAAGGAAGGCAACGGCCGCAAGCCAAAGGCCACCGACACCGTGAAGTGTCACTATGAGGGCATGCTCGTCGACGGAACAATGTTCGACAGCTCTATACAGCGCGGCGAACCCGCTGAGTTCCCCCTGAACGGCGTGATCGCAGGATGGACCGAAGGTCTGCAGCTCATGCAGGAGGGTGCCAAGTATCGCTTCTTCATTCCTTACACTCTCGGCTACGGCGAGCGCGGCGCAGGACAGGCCATTCCTCCCTTCGCAGCTCTCATCTTCGACGTGGAGCTTATCGAGGTGAAGTAAAAAAAAGAAGACCTCTACAACAAGAAAACATTAAAGAACAAAACATAAAAAAAACAATGAAAAAACTTTTCATCGCAGCCGTTATGGCTGTAGCCGCCATGGGCATGACCTCTTGCGGCAACTCTACACCCAAGCCCAACCTCAAGACCGACGTCGACACCCTGAGCTACGCTATGGGTCTCTCTCAGACACAGGGTCTGAAGGAATATCTCGTACAGATGGACATCGACACCACCTATATCGACGCTTTCGTAAAGGGCCTCAACGAAGGTGCCAACGCTGGCGACGACAAGAAGAAGGCTGCCTATTTTGCTGGCGTAAACATCGGTCAGCAGATCAGCAACCGCATGGTCAAGGGCATCAACCACGAGATCTTCGGTGAAGATTCTACCAAGACCATCTCTCTGAAAAACTTCATGGCGGGCTTCATCACTGGCGTTACAGGCAAGAAGGGTCTCATGACCATCGAGCAGGCCGGACAGACAGCACAGATGAAGATGATGGCTATCAAGGCCAAGAACATGGAGAAGAAATATGGCGCCAACAAGGAAGCAGGAGAGAAGTTCCTCATTGCCAACGCCAAGAAGGCTGGCGTGAAGACGCTCCCCTCAGGTCTTCAGTATAAGGTTATCAAGGAGGGCAACGGTGCCATGCCTAAGGACACATCGCTCGTGACCGTCAACTATGAGGGCCGCACCATCGACGGCAAGGTGTTCGACAGCAGCTACAAGCGCAACCAGCCTGCCGAGATGCGCACAAACCAGGTTATCAAGGGCTTCACAGAGGCTCTCGTTCACATGCCTGCCGGATCAGTGTGGGAGGTTTACATTCCTCAGAACCTCGCTTACGGCGAGCGTGAGGCTGGCGAGATCAAGCCTTTCTCTACTCTGATCTTCAAGATCGAGCTTCTTAAGGTCAAGTAAGTTGATGCTTAGACAAGCATCTGACGCTTAGAAAACAAGACAAGAAACATATAGATTACTTGCGACGAGTGACAAGAAGACAAGAGCAACAAAGAAGAGGCACTGACCTCATCGCGGCTTGTCTCTCGTCACTCGTCACTTATTTAATGAACTTTCACAACTATGAAGAAAATCATTATGCTTGCTCTTATCATAGCAGCAAGCTCTGCCGTTTATGCCGTGCCCGGCAAGAAGAAAAAGAAAGAGGCAGAAAAAACTGAACAGCCCAAGCCCGTGGTTCTCACCTCGGCAAGCGATACGCTGAGCTATGCAGCCGGCAAGATGCTCACACGCGGTCTGGACCAGTATCTCATCTCTGAACTGAAGGTCGACACCGCCTACATGGCTGAGGTAGAAGCTGGCTTCCGCGAGGGAATGACCCGCGACGCTGCCGACCCCAAGGCTGTGGCTCACAGCGCTGGCTTGCAGGTGGCCCAGATGGTACTCGGACGCATGCTCCCCGGCATCGAGAAGCAGTTTGCTGGCAGCGAGCACACCATCGACAAGACAAAGCTCTGCGAGGGCTTCGTGTCAGCGCTCCGCAACGACACAACCATCATGACAACAGAGCACGCAACCAACACCTTCACACAGATGCGCAAGGCTGACGAGGAGAAGGCCAACGCTGCATGGAAGGCGAAGAACGAGCAGTGGCTCAAGGACAACGCCCAGAAAGAGGGTGTGAAGACTACAGAGAGCGGACTGCAATATAAGATCATCACCGAGGGCCACGGCGCCGTTGCCAAGAAGAGCAGCACCGTGACCGTGAAATATGAAGGCAAGCTGATCGACGGCACCGTGTTCGACAGCAGCTACAAGCGCAACCCGCAGACCACCGACTTCAAGCCGGAGCAGGTGATCAAGGGCTGGACAGAGGCTCTGTGCATGATGCCCGAGGGCAGCAAGTGGGAGCTTTACATTCCGCAGAATCTGGCTTATGGCGAACGCGCCGCTGGCGGCACCATCAAGCCCTTCTCTACTCTCATCTTCACCGTGGAGCTGGTAAAGGTCAAGAACGAAGAGCCTAAGGCTGAAAAGACTGAAACCGCCGGCGCTGCCAAGAAGGCTCCTGCCAAGAAGCCCGTGGCCAAGAAGAAAGTAAGAAAAGCGGTTGCCAAGAAAAAATAAGAAAAGCTACTGCTAAGAAGAAATAAGAAGAACAACTGCCAAGAAGAAACAAAAAAGCGGTTGCTAAAAGAAGTAAAAAAACAGGAACGAGCAGAATTCATCAGATTCTCTGCTCGTTTCTGTTTTTTTTATAGGCTATCATTAATGTCTTGAAAAAGCCAACATCTGTTCTTTCAAGGCCATGTTTCTGTTTTTTTTACTGCTTCAATTTGAAGACCTCGTCAAGCGACAATCCTGTCATGTCTGCAACAACTTCAGCTGACATGCCCTTGTCAAGCATCTTTTTCGCAACTTCTGCAATTCCTTCTGCACGTCCTTCAGCAAATTTCGTTTTTTCTGCCGTTCTTATCGCATTCACGATGTCGCGATATGCGTTCATGCTGTCCTCATACAGTTTCTGCTCCTGCTGGTTAAACTTCGCTATCTCTGCCTGCTCGAAGAGACGGGTGAAGACACGCTCCTGCAATGCGGCGGGACGCTGCATCAGCTTTGAGAGGTTCTTCAGCACAAACATCCACTTGTCGTACATGGTCACGAGCTCCGTTTCTTTCTTGTCGAACTTGGGAATCTCTACATAAATGTAGGTCAGCTTGTCGTAGAACACCTCGTGCGTGTCGACCTCCATAAGCTTCACCTCATGGTGCCAGCGCTTGGCGTTCTCAAGGCCGTCAGCAAAATTGAAGTTCAACAGACCGATGGTGTAGACAGGATTGAGATGAAAATCCCACTCGCCTCCACGCTGCGCCTGTTCGCGGATGGGAAACGTGGAATAGTAGATGGTGCGGTCTTTGAAAAACTCCTGATAGACGTTCTGCATCTCTACAATAAACTTCTCGCCCTTGTCGTTCTCACAATAAACATCGAACACGGCGCGGCGGGCATCGATGCGGTCGCCAAGCTGCTCCGAGTTGAGATATGTGACATCCTGAACGTTCTGTTCGCCATGGAACATCGCGTTCAAAAAGCTTACAAGCAATTCCTTGTTAAACTCTGAGCCAAACAAGCGCTTAAAGCCGAAGTCGGTATGTGGGTTGATGTATTTGTCTATCA
Organism: uncultured Prevotella sp.; assembly: GCA_900543975.1. GTDB lineage: Bacteria > Bacteroidota > Bacteroidia > Bacteroidales > Bacteroidaceae > Prevotella. The sequence continues at coordinate 27,449 of UQTI01000020.1, forward strand.
TAAAACAGCTGTTTTTATTCCATCCGCAAATATACAGCATTTTAGCCAATAAAACAACAACGATGCCTCAATATTTTTTCCGAGTGCAAATATGCCATCTACTTAACATGTAGCACATTGTCAAAATCCGATACATGCGCACATTTTTATATATTTTAACTTTTCCTTCATTTTGGTTTTAATCTTCAATGACATGCCGTCAATGTTGTCTGATGGGAAAAACTCACAAAATTCTGTTTGTCAATTTGTTATAAGATGCATATTATAAGATAAAAATCGATACAAACATTGTCAATTAGAATTATTTAACTTAATTATTCTACATCAGGTATTTTTTTTACTAAATTTGCAAAAGGAATTAGTTCGTGACTAAAAATGTCATTTTTAACGTGCACCGTTTTATACGGTTACTATCTCTATTTTGTATATAAACATTATCTATTGAGTTTTTTCAGTTAATAAACTTAAAGTTCAATTTTATGAAACATTTTTTAGCCTGTTTTATTGGTCTTTTGCTTTTATCCATCCACAGCAAAGCCCAAAACGATGTAGACAAAACTGTCTACACTGTTGACACACAGATTCCTTCTTATATATATATGAAGGATTCAAAAATCGGTAGTCATTTATTAAAGACGTCATCAAAAAAAGTTGACACAGCTGATTTTTTGAAACGAATCCTGAATTTAAACGAAGAAACAGTTGCTGTACTTTCTGACACACTGACTGACTTTAATGGTGGCTTCCACAAGTTCTACACAGAATATTATAAAGGAATTAAAGTGGAAGGCTCACGCTATGGGATTCATTATGACAAACAAGGAGTAATAAAGTCCATGAACGGCAACTTTAGGACAATAGACACATTGAATATTGTTCCTAACATTACGGAAACAGATGCTATAGAAGTTGCTCTCAATCATGTTGGAGCAACAGAATATGCATGGCAAAATAAAGAAGAGGAAGACATGCTTAAAGTAGCAAGAGGTGACTTCAATGCGACGTATAAACCTACTGGAGAAATTCTCATTTATTTTAGTAACAACAAACCTTTCCTCGTATATGTTTTTAATATAAAAGCAATAAAACCTTTTTCTTTACAACGAGTTTATATAGACGCTCACGATGGACGTTTTGTAGACTCCAATTCTTTGTGCTATAATTTAGAAAATGCCGAAGGCATAGCCTATACGCGTTATTCGGGTAAGAGAAACATTATAACAACAAAAACCGATTATGGATATATTTTATATGATACAAGTCGTGGTAACGGCATCAAGACTATAAACATGTTAGGTGATGAATATTATGACAATGATAATATTTGGACTGATGCAGAATGGAATAATTCATCTTTAGATAACGCAGCTCTTGATATACATTGGGGTATTGAACAAACTTACGATTATTTCTTAAAAAAATTTGGAAGAAATAGTTATGATAACAATGGTAGTCTGATTAAAAGTATAGTAAATGTCAAAAGTCTAAAAGACAATGCACGTTGGGATGGTCTACAGGAGCAGATTGAATTCGGCATAACTACAGGCAATAATCCAGTTGCTTGTCTTGATATTGTTGCACATGAGCTGTCACATGCCATTACTCTTAAAACCTGCAATTTAATTTACAAGGGAGAAAGCGGTGCTTTAAATGAAGGTTTTAGCGACATATGGGGAATATGTGTTGAAAAATATGCCAAGCCTGAGAATAGCGCAAATGATATTTGGCGTTTAGGTGAAGCCACTGAAGAATCATCATTAATAAGAGATATAAAAAGTCCTGCATGTAAATACTATGGAGGCACAGGATGGGGAAATCCTTTACACCCTCAAGATTATGGTTATGTCCACACAAACAGCGGTGTTTTGACATACTGGTTCTATACTCTTGTAAACGGTGGTTCGTGTGATGGGAACCCGATAATAGGCATTGGTTTTGATAAAGCAGAAAAAATTTGTTATCAAACATTAACAACAAAACTAACCAGTAATTCAACATACAAGGATGCAAAAATCAACACAATCGATGTGGCCGAAGAATTATATGGGAAAAATTCGGAAGAGGTTATTGCTATAAAAAACGCATGGTATTCTGTCGGTGTCTTATTAGATAAAAAAGATACTTTTATAAAGACAACAATTAGCGGTCCTACACTTCTTCATGAAGAAGAAACGGCCACTTATAAAATAGAAAATGCACCTTCAGGCATAAAATTTAATCTTGGAGGCTTACAATTTGTTTCTTTTGACGGACATAATCTTGTTGTTAAAGCCAATTGCAAAGCAAGAGCATATATAAATATTGACTCCCAAAATAATGGAACTTATGCTATGTATCCTATATGGGTCGGCGTTCCTATAATATCTAATGTTTATTATAACGCAAAAGATAACCTTCTAGAAGCTAATACGTTTGGTGGAGACGCACACATCTCGAATACTATGTGGAGCGTTGATGGAGGAGGTTATAGCATATATCCCAATAAATATCGTCCATACAAGACACACGGCACAGTGAGTATTTCTGTAAGAGCAAGTAATTCTTGTGGAACAGGCCCTGATTATAACTGTCAGTTAACATTGAACAATAATGGCAATTTATCTATATCTCAAGCCTATGACTTGAAAATTATCTCTATCTTATCTGATTTACCAGAAGATATTGGTAATAATGTTAATTATCGCTTGTTAGATGCAAAAAGTGGAAATTGTGTAAAATCAGGCAAAGCTACAATTGGAGATGAATTAAACTTACAAAATGAAAATAAAGGTCTTTATTTGTTAGAACTTAAGCGAAATGCAGAGCAACCTGTTTCTTTTAAGATTATGTTAAAATAAAAAATACATATTACTCATGCAAGTTTTTTCATTATAACTTGTTTAAAGATTAAAGTAAGTATTCAAAAATAATCGCATATATGAATATTATAATGTGATATAGATACATTTATTTGCGAATGCATACTTATAGAATAAACATGCATATAACTAAAAACATGTGATATGAAAAACAAAAAGAATTATCTTGTGCTGTTATGCTTATGGTCCATCATGGCACTTACATCAATGTCATGTTCTGACTCTTCATCAGAATCGGAACCAATATACAAGAATTGGCTTGATCCATACGAGTTTTTCAAAGAGAGAGGCGGCATGAACTGTTGGTCTTTTAAAAACATGCGTATATCAGACTTAGATGACCTAATCTATACAACATGGAATCGTGATTCTGTGGTGTCTCCGACTGGCGAGAAATCGAGAATAAAAAATTTCACAATAGAAATAAACAAAGACAACACCTATATTGAGCATCTGCCAAAAGGCAAAGTGGTGCACAACATAAGAAAAATGGAAATAAAAGATACGAGCTTACTTTTGACACTTGATAATGACTCTGTTGTGAGATATGACAGCATCATTTGGAATGTAGATAAGTGTAGCCTAGTGTCAAGAGGCAAAAATGGAGAATTATACAAAGACTATCGTAAGAAATGGTCTAAGACCAAAGATGTACATTCATGGTGTGCCTTATGGCTTATAACATATAATTAGTTACCTTTTAAAAGAATATTGTAGCTCCTTAACATAAAAACCTTAAGGTTTCATAAGAAAGACATTAAAGGTCATTTCTGCATAAATATGCAAAAATGGCCTTTGCTTTTACCCGGTTTTCCATTAAGCCGAAATGACAAAATGAAAGTGCCTTAATGACGATGTCAAAGAGGCTCTTTGAGGAGCTCATTTGGGCTCTTTGACGACCTCAAAGAGGCTCTTTGACAACATCAGACCGTTTTTAACATCTGTTAAGAATTTGTGTCGTTTTTTGCGCTTTTTTCTTCTCACAAAGAAATCAAAACAAGATATTTGTTAACATTCTGATTTTTCAATTTCCTCTTCACAAACCGCATAAATATACGTCCAAACCGTATATTTATGCAATCACAAAAGACACGATAAATGACAGCGAAGCTCATTTTCGATTTTTAGAAACAGGCCTTGCCAGACAAAAGTTCTTATCAGCAAAAGCAACGACATCAGGACAACATGAAGCCAAAACACTCATAAAAATAACATTTTATTACAAAAACATTTGACATTCAAACAAAAATGACTAAATTTGCGCCATTTATATGTCATACTCTTAAAACACTATCTTATGAGGAAAAGAAAAAGAATAACAGCGCTTTGCTTGGCATTGCTTGCCGCAGGAGCAATGACAGCGCAAGACCTAAAAATTTACGGTCACATGACATTGTCGGATAGTTTCGATTTCCCTCCCACAGGAATTTACGCTTTCCAACCTAAGGAAGGAACAGCTATTACGCCAATTTTCGAACAAAGTGATTGGTATTCGAGCGGAGGATTGGTATTCATCGACGGCAAATTGTACTCAGTGAACCGCGACAACAATAAAATTGATGTGTATGACACCAAAGCAACGCCGTGGGCTGCCGGATCGCAAGTGGAATTTAGTGGGTTCAAAGGAGCCACCGACTTGACTTACGACATCACCACGCAAAAGGTTTACGGATGCTTCATTGAGACAGACAAGACCTATTCTTTCGGAACCTTAAACCTTGAAACAGGCGAGCGGACAAAAATAGCAACCCTGCCACAATTCTATTCTGCCATTGCCGCCAACAGCCAAGGCACAATATACGGAGTGGGTGCCGACCTTGCACTTTACAAATTTGACAAATCGACAGGCAGCGCGACAAAAGTTGGCGATACAGGACTCGCAACAATAGACCACTGGGTTCCGCAATCGGCTGAATTTGACCAAGACAGCAACACGCTATATTATTGTTACAACACGGGCAAAGCCTCAATTATTGCAAACAACACCTACCTTTACACAATAAACACAGAAACGGGACAGGCAGACAAGGTGATGCAGTTTCCGCAGAACGAAACGTTTGTAGACATTTACATCCCGGCTTCGACACAGAGCGTTGGCGCACCTGCCAAAGTGGAAGAGCTCATGGCTTCTTTCGACAAGGGCACTGGCAACGGAAAGGTTTCTTTTGTCATGCCAAAGAAGAGCATAGACGGAAAGGACCTCTCCGGAAACCTCAACTACACCATTGCCATTGGCGGCGAGACCGTGGCAACGGGTTCAGCCAAGGCTGGCGATGCTGTAAGCAAAGACGTGAGCACAACAGCAACGGGCGAGACCTCTCTTGCCGTGACGCTGACAAACGGTTCTGGCAAGACATCATTGACCGAAAAGACAGCCTTCATAGGCATCGACACACCGCTGGCGGTCGGCAACTTGAAGCTCAGCACCGCCGACAACCAAACCGTGACACTTACATGGGATGCTCCAACGGCAGGTGTGCATGGGGGATATATTGATCCTGAAAACCTGACATACAGGGTAACACGCATGCCTGAAGGAAAGGTGTGTGCCGACGCTCTTACCGCAACAACATTCAGCGAGAAGCTGTCTACTGAAAAGACAAAAAGCATATATTATAATGTGGAGGCAAAGAACTCGGCTGCAAGCGGCGAGGCCACAGCATCGAACCGCGTAAACGTGGGCAAGCCTATCGAGACGCCTTTCAATGAAGCCTTCGACAATGACGAACGGTTCGCAACCTTCACCGTGACCGACGGCTACAGCGACGGTTCCACATGGAAACGTGTAACAAACAGAGAAGACAACACCAGCTATGCTGTTTGCGAATATAACAAAAACAACCCGAAGGACGAATGGCTTATCACGCCATCGATAAAAATGAACAAGGGTGTCAGATATGTGCTCTCGTTCAAGGCTTCAAGTGTTTACATGACAAAGCCCGAGAAGATGGAGGTTGCATACGGCAAAGGCACCACACCAGAGAACATGACCAATGTGGTGATGAAGCCGACTGTTGTGGACAACAACAAATCGGGCGAATGGAAGGAATACTCATATACAATAGAGATACCTGAAGACGGAAATTACAATTTCGGATTCCATGCCGTTTCTGATGCCGACATGTTCAATCTCGCCCTGACTAATGTCAGCATCGAGGGTTCGCACATGTCGGCTCCTGCCGAGGTGAGCAACCTTGTGGCAACATCTGATGCCAACGGCGCTCTTACGGCTGATGTCGTTTTCACCGCTCCTTCAAAGACAGTAGACGGCAAGGACATTGACAAGCTCACAAAGGTAGAGATTCTATGCAATGGAAAACTGCAGAAGACCATTGACAACCCGCAACCGGGATCGGAACAGAAGGCAACCGTTGACGTGAACAGCGGCTCAAACAACATCTCTATCTTGGCATACAACGAAGCAGGAGCAAGCATTCCTGCAAAAACAACCGTATATGCAGGACCTGACGTACCGGGCAAGACAACCGTCAACGTGCAACTGAAGGACGGAAAACAAATTGTTTCATGGGAAGCGCCAAAGGGACAGAACGGTGGCTATGTAGACCCTGCCGACTGCAAATATACAGTTTACCGCTTTGTCGGTGACGAGCAGAAAACGCTTGTGGAAGACACTGAGGAAACAAGCTTCACGGACGATTATGCAGCTACAAGCCAGGTCGTGGTAACTTATGCCGTTATACCGAACAACAGCCTTGGCTATGGAACATACAGCACGGCACATCCTGTTGTTGTGGGAGGCACGCCATACGAGCTGCCTTATTTCGAGACGTTCAAATCGGGCTTCAGCACATATCCTATCTGGAGCATGGTGGCACGTTCAGGCATAGGCAGCTGGGTGTTGTATGACAAGGACAAGACACAAGGAATGCCTGATCCTTACGACGAGGACGGAGGCTACATCTTCTTCTCAAAGAACAATGACGGCGACCGCTGCCAACTGTTCTCTGGAAACATAGACCTCAAGGGAGCGAAGAACCCCACTCTCGAGCTATGGTACTATAACAAGAAATCGCAGAACACCCTCGCCATACAGGCTTCTGCCGACACTGGTGCATGGGAGGACCTAAAGGTTATCAACTATAACAACGATCAGCCCGAGGGATGGACAAAGGTAAGCCTGCCTCTTTCTCAGTATAAGAGCAACAGCTATCTGCAGATTGGATTCGAGGCAACGGCAAACGACAACGGCATAATAGCAATAGATGCTATCGGCGTGCGCGACCTTTACGCTAACGATCTTGCCGTGACGCTCAGCGGTAAGAAACATTTCTTCTATGATGCCGACAACACGCTTTCGGCAACCGTGGAGAACCTCGGACAGACAGTGGCAGAAGACTATGCTGTAAATTTCTACTGCAACGACAAACTTTTCTCAACAGAGAAAGGAACACCCCTCGCTGCTGGAGAGACGAAAGTGGTCTCATGCAATGTAATGCTCGGCCTTGACAATGCCGATACAGACAACTACCATGTGGAAGTGGCATACGCTGCCGATGAGAACTCTGCCAACAACGTGTCTGACGTGCTGGCGGTGACCAACAGCTTGCCTAAATATCCAACAGCCAAGGGGCTGGCTGGATCAGCCGAAGGCAACAGCGTGCACCTCACATGGACAGCACCAGAGACTTATGTGGCACCTGCCACTGAAGCCGTGACAGAGAGCTTTGAAGATTACACACCTTTCACGATTGATGATCTTGGCGACTGGACGCTTGAAGATGTGGAGGGCGAAGAAGGAACCTTCGGCTTACTGCCTCTCAACTTCCCATATCGAGAAGCAGCAAAATCGTTCCAGGTGTTCAACGCCGATTATCTGCACATGCGCAGCGATGGCGACTATGAGGTTTGGGCTGCACACACAGGCAAGCAGATGCTCATGGCCTTTGCCGACAAGGACCGTATGAACGACGATTGGCTGATTTCGCCTGAACTCTCGGGCAACAAACAGACTATCAAGTTCTGGGTTCGGTCTATCTCAGGCAATTATCCTAATGAGACTTACTCGGTAATGGCATCAAGCAAAGGCAGAGAGGTTACCGACTTTACAGAAGTGGCTAAGGGTGAAGCACCGCTCGACTGGACAGAAAAGGAAGCAGAATTGCCTGAGGGCACCAAGCATTTCGCAATACGCTGTACCTCCGACGACTGCTACCTTATGGTTCTTGACGATGTGACATACGTTCCCGGCACAGGTCTGCCAAGCGAGTTGTCGCTCGTGGGCTACAACATCTACCGCGACGGCGAAAAGATCACCCAGGAACCTGTAGGCACAACAACGTTCACCGACAACATTGACAGAAGCAAGAACCATCTCTATGCCGTGACGGCTGTTTATGCAACAGGCGAATCTCGCTTCTCAAACGTGGTGACGTCAGGCAATTTGAGCGGTGTCGCTTCTGTAGAATCGGATAAGGTTTCTATAAAAGCTCTCAACAATTTTATCATCGTTGCACAGGCAGAAGGCAAGAATGTAACCATAAGCAACGCTGCAGGTGCGGTTCTCTTCAACGGAAAAGCCACAGAACCGACCGTTTCTGTGCCAGCTGCAAATGGCATATATGTTGTAAAGGTCGGCGACAACGTCAAGAAGATTGTGGTGAGACAATAATTCTGTTTATTGACGCGCTTGTTTTAGACCAATAGATTTTTGTTTGGCCTTAAGCATTAAAAAGGGAGCGAACCCACGAAAGGTTCGCTCCCTTTTAATTGTACTAAACTATAGAGGATGTATCTTTGTCGTTATTCCTTGTCCCACCATACGCGGGTGTTGTTGAAGTTGTCCTCGGTCTGCAAACCAAGGCGGTTGAGAGCCTCCTTATAGTTTGCACCGTTGATCTGAACCTCGTCAGAAGGATAAGGCATGCGGCGAACGATGCCAGGACCCCAGTTGCCCATTGAGCTGAAGTTGGGCTGCAGATGAGTCTTCTCCTCCAATACGGGATAGCCAGAACGACGCCAGTTGGCATAGGTCTCATACTCGTCGAAGAAGCAGTTGATCCAATATTGGGTGTTGATCTGCTCATAAGCCTTAGCTGCATCGTAGGGGTTAGCTGCGAGGTAAGCGTTGATGGCAGCGTCGGTGAGGTATGTGCTCACGAGAGTCTTGGCGTTCGCACTTGGGAAAGCGCTGAACTGCTTCATGGCGCAACGCACACCAGCCTCATAGAAAGTCTTTGCGTCGCCGCTGATGTAGCCACGGAGAGCAGCCTCTGCAAGCAGCAGGTTGGTCTGGGCAGCTGTACATACGAACGTAGGACCTGTGGGGTCGCCGTAGGTTGAGCGGTTGGGCTGTGAGTATGCCTTCTTGTAATACTTGTCGCTGTTCTTGTTAGAAAGAACCTCATCGGTAAACTCTGTGCCGTTGTACTTCATGATAGAGTAGTCAGATGAGGGGCTCATGCTGAAGAAGCCGGGGAGAGCCTTCTGCTTAGCAGGAGCAGCGTTCTCTGCCTTGGCGGGGTCAACGTCCTTTGTCTCATAGTCGGTGGGATATACACACATGAAGAGAGGAATGCGCGGGTCGTTGGTGCTCTTGAGCAGGTCGAGGAACGTTGTGTTGATGAAAGCCACACCCGGATCCTCGTGAACGACGATCTTTGCGTAAGGCTCAGAAGAGTCGTTGGTTGTTACACCGCCGGCGTGCATGAGCATGCAGTTGTCGTCGTTGCTTGTGATCACGCCGTTGGCGAAAGCCTTGGCAGCGTAGGTCTTGGCTGTGGCATCGTCAACCTTTGTCAGACGCATGGCCACGCGAAGCATGAGCGAGTTGGCAAACTTCTTCAGCTTGGCAACGTCACCGTTGTAGAAGAGCTCCTGCTTGCCGAGAGATGCTACGCCTGAGCCGAGAGCGGCCTGAGCCTCGTCAAGCTCCTTGAGGAGATCCATGTAGATGTCCTTCTGCGTGTCATACTTAGGATAAGGATGCTCTGCGGGCTGTCCTGCCTCTGAGTAGGGAATGTCGCCATGGAGGTCGGTAAGACGCTGGAAGGTGTATGCACGGATGATACGCGCGATCTGATAGTTCTGCTGGTTAGCAGGATCGTCCTTCCACTTAGAGATAACGGTCTGGATGTCGCGGATGGTGGCACGGTCGCCAGAGCCGAGCACAGAGCCCCAGTAAGCGGCAGCATAGCCGTTAGAGTAGCTGTTGAGACCGTAGCTCCACCACCAGCCACCGGCAGCGATGTGCTGGTTCCACTGTGAGAGGTAGATAAGTCCGTCGCGCCATACGTCCCAGTCGGAACCGAGCGCCTGGTGCTGTGCGTTTGTGAATACCATCTGGTAGTTCACGTTTCCAGAGTTGGAGTGCTCCGGATCGACGTTGAGGTCACCGAAGTCGCCGCAGCTTGAAGCCAGTGCGACAATGGAGAGCGCAGCGAGTGTATTTTTAATATATCTTTTCATAGCTGTTATGATCTTATGTTATGTTAGAATTTGACGTTTACATTGAAACCGATGTTGCGGGTGTAGGGATAACCGTTGAGCTCAAGACCCTGACCGTTGCTGTTGTTGTAAGCCGACTCGGGATCGATATTGTCGGTGTGCTTCATGATTGTCCACAGGTTGCGGCCAATTACAGACACTGTCAAACCCTTCACATACTTGGTCTTCTCGAGAAGGCTCTTGGGGAATGTGTAGCTCAGCGAAACCTCACGCAGCTTAATGAAGCTTGCGTTGTATGTAAACTCTTCAGCGATGTTGTTCTCACAGATCTTGCCATAGTAGTTCTGTGCTGACACAGCCACCTGGTTGGGCTGACCTGTTGCCTCGTCAATGCCCGGGAAGACATAGAGCTGGTTGGGGTTCTCGGCTGTACGTCCTACGAGCGTGTTCTTGTGGAGACCGTTGCTGTAGGCCTGGTAGTTAGAACCAGAGAAGAGCTTGGCACCGAACTTGTAGTCAACGAGGAATGAGAGAGAGAAGTCGCGATACTTGAGCGTGTTGCTCCAACCGCCAGTGTACTTGTAGACACCGCTGCCGAGGCTCACCTGCTCGCCGTTGTTCTGAGGCATACCGTCCTTGAGGAGGAGGCGTCCCTGGTCGTCGCGCTTATACTTGTAGCCGATGAGCTGTCCGTAAGCCGAGCCGACAACGTTGTAAACGCCTACTGAGCCCATGCGCGATGTTGCGCCCTCGATGGCAAGACGCTTAACGCCCTCGCCGAGATACTTAACCTCAGAGTTGTTTACAGAGAAATTGAAAACGGTGTTCCACATGAAGCGCTTGGTCTGCACGGGTGTGGCGTCGACCATGAACTCGAAACCGCGGTTCTCGATCTCACCGACGTTCAGAACGCGTGCTGAGAAACCTGAGGCTGAAGAGGTAGAAACGTTGGCGATATCGTCCTTCGTGTTCTTGATATAGTAGGCGAGGTCGAAGTTCAAGCGGTTCCGGAAGAAGGCAAGGTTAAGACCGATCTCCTTCTCTGTGATGCGTACCGGCTTGAGGTTCTCGTTAGGATAGGTGCCCGAGTTGGCTGTAGAAGCCTGAACACCGTTGATCTTATAGTTCTTCACCTTGTAGCGGAGCAGGTTCTGGTAAGCAGATGTGCCGTTAGATGCGAAAGCGTAGCCGGCACGGATCTTACCGAAGTCGAACCAGTCGGGCAGGCTCTCACGGAACGAGTCGGTAAACACCCACGATGCTGTTACAGAGGGATAGAAATAGCTGTTGCTGTCGTCAGCCAGAGTAGAGAACCAGTCGTTACGTCCTGTTACGTTCAAGAATACCTGGTTCTTCCAACCGAAGTCGGCTGTGAAGTAGAGCGAGTTGACGCGATACTTTGCATACTCAATCTCACCTCGGAGGTCTGTCGGGTCGAGGTTGTTAACAGACCAGAGGCCGTCAACGATGAACGGACGTCCGCCTTTTGTCGGGTAGTAAGTCTTATAGGTGTTGTCCTGTCTGTTGCCGCCGAATGTAGCGCCAACGCTCCAGTCCTTGGCAAAAATCTTGTTGAAGCCGAGGAGGAAGTTGTAGTTCATCTCATAATAGTTCTTCATATACTCGGTCATGAAGCCATAGGGGTCGGCAGCAGCACCTGTAGGCTGCACGGTCTTGTTCTCGTAGGTATAGCCGTCACGCTGCACAGCTCCCTGGAGGTAGAGCCAGTCGGTGATGTCCCACTTAAGGTTGATGGCACCTGTGAAACGGTTACGCTTGGCCACGTTGGTCTTGCGATACTGGAGCCAGTAGGGGTTGTTGAAGTAGATGTTGGTACCGCCGATCATCTCCTTGCCGTCAACGGTTGTACCCCATGGGCTTTCAGCTGAGCCGCGCTCCATCCAGCGGATGTCGAACGAGTTGGCGTGCCAGAGCAGAGAAGCGTTGGTGTTGCCGTTACCGTCAGAGAGCGATGAACGTCCGTTGAACTTCTCGAACACATAGTTGGCTGTTACGGTAGCCGTCAGGTTCTTGAACAGGTTGTAGGTTGTGTTCATGTTGAAACCGAGCTGGCGGTTGTTGGCGTTAGGCAGGATGCCCTTCTCCTTATTATATGTAGCGCCAAGACGGTATGTTACCTTCTGGTCAGAACCAGAGATGGCAACAGAAGCGTTCTCTGTCACACCTGTACGGTAGAAGTTGTCGAAGTTGTCGACATAAGAATACTTGTACTTGTTGCCGAGGAAGTTTACAGCCTCGCCACCGTCCATAGCCTCACCCCAGTTGCTCTGCTCCGAGTCTTGTGCAGCAGTGACGTCCATCGGGCGCTTGCCGTTTGTACCCTGACCGAAGACTGTCTGGAAGTCGCGCTGGTCGTAGATGGTGTTGAAGGTGAGGTTGTTGTTCACCTCTATGCTTACAGGTTGGCCCTTCTTTCCGCTCTTTGTTGTGATGAGCACGGCACCGTTACCACCACGGTAGCCATAAAGAGCAGAAGCAGCAGCACCCTTGAGCACCTGTATGCTCTCGATATCGTCGGGGCTGATGTTGCTCAGACCGTCACCCATATCGGTGCCGCCATATGTGCCGCCAGTGCCCTGGTTGGTGTTGTCGAAAGGCACGCCGTCGATAACGTAGAGAGGCATGTTGTTGCCGGTCATTGAGGCGTTACCGCGGATAACGACGCGTGAAGAGCCGCCACCTGTGGCGCCACCTGCTACAGACACACCGGCAATCTTACCTGAGAGGGCGTTGCCGAGGTTGGGGTCACGGGCGAGCTGGAACTCGTCGCCGCCCACCTTTGTGGTAGAATAGCCGAGCGAGCGCGACTGGCGCTTGATGCCGAGAGCTGTCACAACAACCTCGTCAATGGCCTGGCTCTCGTTCTGAAGCGTAACGTTTACGGTAGTTTTTCCTTCAACGGAAACAACCTGTGTCTTTGAGCCCAGATAAGAGATCTCGATCTTTGCTTTAGGCGAGGGAACTGTAATCTCATAGTTTCCGTCGATGTCGGTGATAGAACCTGTTTTCGTTTCACCCTGAATCTTGACGGTGGCACCGATAACGGGTTCTCCGGTAGCATCCTTTACATTACCTTTGATCACGGTACTCTGGGCACTTGCAACCATGGCTGTAAGCACCAATGCACCGGTAAGGCAAGCTCTCCTGAGAGAGTGCAAATTGAAATAGTTTCGTTTCATTGTGATAGGATTGGTTTAAAAATATGGTTTTGATTTATATTTGATTTATATTTGGCTTTTGTTGTTTTTAAAGTTTTTAATTTTATTTGTTGTTTTTATTTGTTTTTATTTGATTTATATGTCGTTAATTGTTTTGTTCTGTTCACAATTGGTCTTTCAACTGCAAGGACAAAACTTAACAATTTTGGGGTCTTCAAACGTTGGTTTTTAACTCATTATTGGCTTTTTTTGAGCAATAGTAGTAAGCGTGTCCGCGATGCAGCCTTTTTTTTAATCATTATGCTTGTTACCT
>UQTI01000021.1 GCA_900543975.1 uncultured Prevotella sp.
TTTTTTTTTTTTTTTTTTAAAAAAAATTTTTTTTTTCCCCCCCCCCCCCCGATTCTTCTTGGGGGCAAAGATTCTTGTCCTTTTTGTCCTCGTCAGGGTCTTCTATGTTTTTGCTTTCATCGTTTTGTGTGCCTACATTATTAATATTGGCGGTTTCCGAGCCCTCCTTCCGTTTAGGTCCATTGTCGTTATTGTCGCTGTCGCTTTTTTCCTCTTTGCTTGCTTTTCCGTCTTTCAGAGCTTTAATCAGCTGTTTTATCGCAGCTCGCGACACCACGATATTGGTAAAGTTACCGTTCTGGTCCATTAAGGTGAAGCTTTCTTTCGTGATACACGCATACACAACCTTCTTCAGGTTGACGATATGGCTACGTCCCACCTTCACAAAGCAGGTTCCGTTGTCAAGTTTCCATATTTCGTTGTCTATCTGTGACAGTCCGTAAGGCAGAAGCATCTTGCTGTCTCGTGTGAAAAACACGTTGGTGTAATGGCCTTCTGCCTTAAAATAAAGTACGTCCTCAAGCATAGCTCCGAACGATTCGTCACGTTTAAATAGTTTTAACATCATAAGTTTTGCTTTTTTTTTGGTTGATAACCTCTCCGTTTCAAGAGCCCCGTCGCTGTGACGCGCCGTTGATTGCGAAGAGAAAAAGTCTCGTTATTAATTTATAGAGTGGTTCTTTTTTGCTTTTCTATTCTTCTTTTCTACTGTTTTTTTTGTTTTGAATTCGGTTTTTTTATTGGTTTTTCTTACCCGTTGTAACCCTTGGCCTACCATAGAAAAGCCTTGAACCACCCCATGTAAGTCTTAACAAGGTGTAAATTTAATAACTTTTTTAGAAATTGCAAACATTATGACGATAAATTTTCACGAACATATAGGGTTTTTGCACGAATTACTGAGAAAACTGCTTAACAACATATAAAACCCCACCATTTGTGTCTTTGTTAACTGATGTTTAAGGCGTTAAACCGCTCAACGCAAACGCCGCGACAATTCGTGCAAAAACCCCGAGCGTTCGGGAAATAGGCATTTAACATGTGTTTGCGGTTGTGAAAAAATATCGAAATTTGCAGGGTGAAGGATAGAAAGAGCGAATTGATGAGGATATATGACTGTAACGAAAACTACCGGCAGCTGTAATGAAAACAACGAGCTGTAGTGAAGAAGACTACGGGCTGTTAGTTGGCTCTTGAAATCTGAAAAAAATAAAACATAACAATAACAAAAAACAAAAGATTATGAAGAAAATCTTGACTTTGATGGCAGCTATGTCTGCATGCGCAGGCACTGCAATGGCTAGCGATTTTAATTTCGCTAACCCCACTGTGGACGCTAAAGAGGACGGCTCGTCTCTTAAGTATGATGAGACCGCCAAGTCTTTCTCGTTCACTGTAACAGCTGAAGACGAAATCACGCTCACAGCTACAGGTGACGTTACCGTTAAGCTGAACGGCTCTGCTCTTACAGCTGTAGACGGCAAGTACAAAGCAACAGCCGACGGAACATTGACAATTGAGCTCGGTACAAGCGCCGTTACAAAGATTGTTGTCGTTTCAAGCAACTCACGTCTGGTTCAGGCCGAGATTGAGAAGGCACAGGTTAAGATGGGTGAGGCCATCGCTGCTGTCGCAAAATATGTAGGTTATGGCGACTTCTACAACGCTGTGCAGGCTGAGGTCAGCAAGGCTGGCCAGAAAGTACAGGATGTTAAGGCTAAGCTCGCTGAGTATAAGGAGGCTAACAACGTTACCGACGCTAACAAAGACGCTCTCATTGCTGAGCTTAACAGCACCGTTCTTCTTGCTGACGGCAACTACGGTGCTGTGAAGATGGCTGAGGAAGCTATTGCTAAGGCAGACGCTACATTCGCCCTGTTTACACAGATTGTCGACACCGACTCAAAAGTTGCCCTCAACGCTCTGACAAAGGCTAACGGCGTTGCAACACAAGGCGAGTGGATGGTTAACGGAGGCGAGAAGATTAACAACACCACCATGTTCACACACAACCTTAAGGCTGTGAAGAACCAGCTTGGCATCGTTACAAAAACCGAGCTCGATGGTTTCAAGACAACATGGATTGAGAGCGAGTGGGAGAACCTCAACAAAGAGGTTAACGAAACAATCAAGAACGCAGCCATTGCCGAGCTTAACAAATATCCCAACGCTTTCGTTGAGAATGATGAGCAGGCTTTCGTGGATATGTATCAGGAAGTTGTTGAGAAGCTCCACAACGTTATCGCTCGTGCCAACTTTGAGCGCGACAACCTGAAGACAGTCAATGACCTTACAGCAAAGGTTAACAAGGTAGACGCAGCTCTCAAGGCTGGCGCTCCTTTCGTTCTCGATGCAGACAACGACTTCACCTTGCTCAAGGAGCAGATCACGGCTATGCAGACAGAGATTAGCAGTTCTGAAAACCGCTACATGTACAGCCAGGACAATTTCAGTGAATTTGTAAACACTATCAGCGGCGTAAGCACCAAGCTCGACGGCTTCTACACAGAGCTCGTTGGCAAGGCTCGTACAGACCTTCAGGCTAAGCTGAAGGCAGCACAGGAGAACCTGACAAAGGTTTCTTATGAGGTGTCTGCAAAGTATGAGCACGAGAGCGCCACACAGAAAGAATACCAGAAACAGTTCTCTGAGCAGCAGAACAAGCTCGACGAGGTTAAGAAGAATGTTGCAGCTTCTACATTCCCCACAGTTCAGACCGACTATAAGGCATTCGTTGATCAGATCTCTAACATCAACAAGAAGGTTGACAAGATCTGGGGCACAACTCTTAGCTCACAGAAGTCAGAGATTCTCACCCACAACCAGGCTGCCAAGGATCAAATCTTTAAGGCCATTGATGCCGTTCGTGCTGACTACTCTCTCTATGTAGAAAAGATCAACACATGGATCAACGACGATGCTACAAAGAAGGCTGCCACAGACTTGAAGGCAAACCTCAACGAGCTCTTCTCTATCGTTAACGGTCTTGACGACATGAAGGCTGAGGTGACAGAGGCTGTTGACAAGATGACTGAGAACATCAAGAAGGAGTCGGATGAGGAGTTTGGCGCTCACTACGAGGCAAACAAGAACATCTACCGTCTGACAGAAGACAAGGTTACAGGTTATCTTAACAGCACCAAGACCGTTTCTGATGCCATCTATGATGAGCTGAAGGAAGCTGCAACTACAGCTAATGACAAGGCTTACGATTTCGTTAAGACCAATACCGGTTACGGCGTTAAGTCAATACGTTGGGCTACGAACTTGATCTCTGACGCTAAGCGCAATGTGAAGACTGGCGACAAGTACGAGAAGATGAGCGCTGAAGCTGCTGCTAAGTTCAAGGTTGCTTACGACAAGATCGCCCAGAAGGATCTCACAGCTCCCAAAGGCGAGCAGGGTGAGGGATATATTAAGATTGCAGAGACAGAGATTGAGCGTCTTTACAACTACGACATCAACAAAGCCGACTTCAAGGACAACATCCTTGCCGACAAGGTTGTTAAGAACAAGGAAGGCAAGCGTGAGCTGCCCGAGCAGTATATCGCTCCTGTAGAGACAGCTGTGAACGCTCTTAACCAAGAGCTTGAATCTTACAATAAGCAGTATGAGGCCATCTATGCCCTCAAGGTCGACTGGAACACAGCCAAGGCTAAAGAGGACGAGCTTCAGGCTAAGGTTGACGCTTGGGAGAAGGCCAACAACGTTGCTGCCGAGAACCACTTTAACGTAAACAAGGAGCTTACTCTCGTTAACGAAGACTTGGCAAATACCCTCAAGAACCTTGAGAAAGGTTGCCTGACAGCTACAAAGTGTCAGGATGCTACAGACAAGGCAAAGGAGAACTACGAAGTTAAGATGTACATGATCCAGCATTTCACCGAGGCTAAGGCCAACGAGGCTGCTGCTCCTGTGGTTAGCGCCAAGGTTGCAGAGGTAGAGAAGGCCATTGCTGACGCCCACACCAAGGTTGCCGTCTATGCTGATGACATCAAGAACAAGGCTAACGCTGACCTCAACACTATCGATGGCAAGCTGACAGATCTCAAGAAATCTATCGATCTTTCGGTTAAGGACAACACCATCGCTGCAAACAAGGATGGCTTCATCGCAAGCCTCACCACACTTGCCGGCGACGTGACAAAGGTTCTCGAAGCAGCTGCTCAGGCTGCCAAGGATGCCGATCTCGACTACAACGGTGATGGCAAGGTTGACGTTAAGGACCTCGTTGACGCTGATGCCGACTTCCAGAATACTGGTGACGGCTTCACCTTCTACAAGTTCCTCGATGCTTATCTTGAGTATCTCTCAAAATAAAAAAATCATACATCACATATTCTTTTGAAGGAATGGTTTCCCGTTGAGGGAAACCTTCCTTTGAAAAGAAAAATGATGAATGGTTAAAAAAAGTAACATGATAAACATTTACTATTCAACAATTATGAAACAAACAAAACTTTATAATTGCCTTTTTGTGTTGGCCATGCTTCTCATGGCAAGCGCAAGCGCCATGGCACAGGAGTTTACTCTCAAGACAGTAACCTTCCTCAAGCCCGGCGAAAAGGCCACCGTTGCCGTTGGTCTGAAAAACGACGCCGTGGTGAACGGTCTTCAGGCTCGCATCTCTCTGCCTGAGGGTCTTACCTTTGTAGAGAAGGCAAACAACGCTAAGCGTTTCAACATCAACAAGACAGAGCGCACAGAGGGCATGAGCCTTATCTTGAGCAAGATTGACGAGAAGACCGCTGCCATGGTGGGCTTCGGTGCCGAGGTTTCTGCTGGCGAAGGCGATGTGTTCACTTTCGACGTTAACGTTGCTGCCGACTATTCTGGTTCTAAGGAGATTGTTATGAGCAAAACACAGCTCGCTGTTCCCGGCCAGGATGTTGTCTATGGCGAGAAGGACGTTGTGTCTAAGGTTGTCGACTCTGAGAACAAGGTTGTCTTTGCAGGCACAGCCCAGCCCGTCAAGGTTGGTGAGGAACAGACCGTTACCCTCACCCTGAGCTTCCCCAAGGCCATCATGCGTGGTGTGGCTTTCAATGTAGAGCTTCCCGCTGGCGTAACAATCGTCGACAAGTCGGCTAAGGTAGGTGCTCTTGGCACAAACCACAAGATCAACCTTAAGAACAACCTCTTCACCATCAACCTCCTCGACTATACTGAGGACGACGCTTTCAGCGCCAACGAGGGTGAGCTTTGCACCTTCAACATCAAGGCCGACGAGACCTTCGTTGAAGGTTCAGAAATAAAGGTTAAGAACATCAAGACATGGGCACATGGTGGTCATGACGAGTATTATGCAGAAGATTTTGCCATCAAGCTGACCAAGGGCGGTGCTACAGGCATCAACGGTGTAACAGCCGACGAGCTTGGTGCTGACGCTGTATATCAGCTCAACGGTGTGCGCACAGACCAGATGAAGCAGGGCGTGAACATCGTTGTTAAGAATGGCAAGGCTATCAAGGTTCTTAAGAAGTAAAACAGCTTTTAAAGAGATATATCCTTTCAATTCGTAGTTTTGTGGCTATTAACAAAATAGAGTAAAGTTTTTACACAAGACGTTTATAACAGACCACCCACGGCTATGTTTTCTCAGTTTTTGCATAGTCTGGGTGGTTTTTTACAATATAAAATTTATTTAATTTATATATCCTACATATTTTAGGCAGTGTGTATACCATGAAGACACAAGCAAATTCGTTTCTTTATGCTTTAGTGCGTGATGCATTGAAGCATATTTTTTTTATATCTGAAATATACTAAAACAAGGGCGTTGAGCGTTATTTTAAAGGTATATTGCGGTTTCTTCAAAAACAGATGTCAAGAAACCGCATGTCTTCAGGCAAGAGGAAGGCCTGAAGAAGAAATTGCCGCTTAACATGTTGAACATTGAATACAGAACAAAAGCATGATTGATTATATCAAAGGCGAACTTGCCGAACTGACACCGGCACAGGCCGTTATCGAGGCGGCAGGCGTGGGTTACGCCCTCAACATATCGCTTAACACCTACACCGCCATACAAGGCAAGAAAGATGTGAAACTCTTTGTTCACGAGTCGCTTGTTACAGGTGGACGCGATGACAGCTACACCTTCTTTGGCTTTGCCTCCAAGCAGGAACGCGACCTCTACCGTCTGCTTATCAGCGTGTCGGGCGTGGGAGCCAACACAGCCCGCATGATCCTTTCGGCAGCATCGCCCGCTGACCTCAGCAACGCCATTGCCTCTGGCAACGAACGGCTGCTTAAGGGCGTTAAAGGCATCGGTCTGAAGACCGCCCAGCGCATAATCGTCGACCTTAAGGACAAGGTCGTGGCTCTCGGCATCGCTCAGGAGGTTACCATGGGCGAGGGCGGAAGCACCGTGGCTGTGAACAACGAGGTCATGGATGAGGCTGTGTCTGCTCTCACCATGCTTGGTTTCTCGCCAGCACCCTCAGCCAAGGTTGTAAAGGCGTTGCTTGAAGAGAACGCCGCCATGCCCGTGGAGCAGGTTGTCAAGGAAGCGTTGAAGCGCATAAAGTAGCGCATAAAGAAATAGAAAAAAACTGAATGAAGCAAAGGAACCTTTTTCTCTCAATAATAACATGTCTGCTCGTTGCCATCGTGGCGAGCTATGCCTTTGCTGTGCCTTTTCGTCAGGACGACCGCACACGCCGCGCTCAACGCCAGCAGGGTGTGCAGCGCAATGGCGCAAACCAGCGACAGGGTGAAGCGCAGCGACAGGGTGGGGCACAAAAGAACCTTCCTTCCAAGGACAGCATCTTGGCGCAGCCCATCATAGAGAACGAAGACACCATTCCCGACTCGTTGCTCCATCCGCGTTGGAAAATTCAACGCACCATGCCCATCACGCTCAACGACCTCAACCAGGGCGCTGCCGACCTGCGCCGTCCCGACAACCTTAAGCAGGAGGTGGTCTATAACGACACCATCAACCGCTACATCATTGGTTCCAAGATAGGCGACTCTTACATCAACGCCCCTGTCATGATGACGCCCGAGGAGTATAGAAAATGGAGCGAGCGCAAGGCCATGCAGAGCTATTTCCGTTCAAAGAACGACGAGATTTACAAGGCCAAGGGCAAGGAGAAATTCGACTTTACCGACATGCACTTCGACCTCGGTCCCGCCGAAAAGATCTTCGGCCCTGGCGGCGTGCGCATAAAGACCCAGGGAACGGCAGAACTGAAGTTTGGCGCCACGATGAAGAACATCGACAACCCGTCGCTGCCCATCAGAAACCGCAAGACAACCAATATCGACTTTGACGAGAAGATAAACCTCAACGTCAACGGAAAGGTTGGCGACAAGGTCAACATGAACCTTAACTACAACACCGACGCCACTTTCGATTTCGACTCTCAGAACCTCAAGCTCAAGTATGACGGCAAGGAAGACGAGATCATAAAGCTCGTTGAGGCCGGTAACGTGTCGTTTCCCAGCAACTCGTCGTTGGTCAAGGGCGCGTCCTCTCTCTTTGGCTTGCGCACCGACCTGCAGTTTGGCAAGCTGAAGCTCCAGCTCGTTGCCTCGCAGAAGAAGTCGACAACCAAGAGCGTGTCGACAAAGGGCGGCACACAGTTCACGCCCTTCGAGATCGACGCTGCCAACTATGAAGAAAACCGCCACTTCTTCCTCTCACAATATTTCCGTGAGAGATATGATGCCGGCATGCGGTCGCTCCCCAACCTCACCACAGGCATAAAGATTAACCGCGTGGAGGTGTGGGTCACAAACAAGACAGCCACAACCAGCAACACACGTTCCATCATCGCCCTTACCGACCTGGGCGAGAACACGCTTGTCCATAACCACATGTGGCAGACCACAGGCTTGCAGGTGCCTGCCAACGCCGCCAACACCGAATATCAGACCATGGTGGAGCAGTATGGTGCTGCCCGCGACATCGACCAGACATCGACCGTGCTTGACGGTATCGGCTCCTTTGCTGGCGGCAGCGACTATGAGAAGCTGTCGAGCGCCCGTCTGCTCAACTCTTCCGAGTATAGCGTCAACACCGCCCTCGGCTACATCTCGTTGAAGACCTCGTTGCAGACCGACCAGGTGCTTGCCGTGGCTTACGAGTACACTTATGGCGGACAGACCTTCCAGGTGGGCGAGTTTGCGAGCGACGTGACGGACGTGTCACAGGCTCTCTTCGTCAAGGCGTTGAAGAACACCAGCAACAACCCTTCTCAGGGCAACTGGCGACTGATGATGAAGAACGTCTACTATCTCTCTTCACAGGTGGAGAAAGAGAAGTTCCGCCTCGACGTCAAGTTTCAGAGCGACACGGCAGGCGTGTACCTCTCTTACCTGCCTGAGCCACAGACCAAGGACCTGCCGATCATCAGAGCCCTTGGTGCCGACCGTCTCGACAACAACAACAAGCCTCACCCTAACGGATATTTCGACTTTGTCGAGGGCTACACCGTGTCTAACGGTCGCGTGTTCTTCCCGCAGGCAGAGCCGTTCGGAAAGGGAATCTACAA
The DNA here is from genome assembly GCA_900543975.1 of uncultured Prevotella sp. Taxonomy (GTDB): domain Bacteria; phylum Bacteroidota; class Bacteroidia; order Bacteroidales; family Bacteroidaceae; genus Prevotella. The sequence goes on from UQTI01000021.1 coordinate 8,502, forward strand.
TTTCCTTGTGAGCCGTGGCGTGCCTGCCGACAAGGCAGAGAAATATGCCTTCACCGAGCTTTACGACTCGACCAAGACCGTTGCCAAGCAGATAGCAGAGAAAGACAAGTACATGCTGTCGGGACAGTTTAAAGGCACGGCAGCCAACATCATCTCGCTCGGCGCATACAATGTGCCGCAAGGCTCGGTGGTCGTTACGGCAGGTGGCGTGAAGCTCACCGAAAACTCCGACTATTCTGTCGACTATAGCGCTGGCGAGGTGACCATCCTCAACCAGAGCATCATCGATGCGGGCACGTCTGTCAACGTGTCGTTGGAGAGCAACAGCGACTACGGTCAGCAGCGCAAGACCATGTTCGGAATGAACTGGGAGTACGACTTCTCGAAAAACTTCCAGATGTCGGGAACCATACAGCACCTCTCGGAGCAAGCCCTCACCACAAAGGTTAACATGGGCAGCGAGCCGCTCAACAACACGTTGTGGGGCGTTAACATGAACTGGAAGAAGGAGAGCCAGTGGGTCACCAACATGCTCGACAAGATACCGTTCCTCCATCTCACGCAACCCTCAAACATCTCGTTCTCGGGCGAGTTTGCGCAGCTCTTGGCAGGACAGAGCCACGGCACGCAAGACAACGCCTCTTACATTGACGACTTTGAAGACACAAAGAACACCATCGACGTGAGCACCCCCACATCATGGATCATCTCAAGCGTGCCGACCATGTTCCCAGAGAGCAAGGACAAGACCACTCTCGCCAGCGGCTACAACCGTGCCCGCCTGGCTTGGTACACCATCGACCCGCTCTTCACGCGTCGTTCCTCGTCGCTCACCCCATCCCACATAAAGAGTGACCTTAACCAGCTGTCAAACCATTATGTGCGTGAGGTGCCTGTGCGCGAACTGTTCCCGAAACGCAACCAGAACAGCTACAGCGGAGCAACATCGATGCTCAGCGTGCTCAACCTCGCTTTCTATCCGTCAGAGCGCGGTCCTTACAACTTCAGCACGGATCTTGCCTATGACGGAACGCTCAACAACCCCGAGAACCATTGGGGCGGTATGATGCGCAAGCTCGACACCAACGACTTTGAGGCAGCCAATATAGAATATGTGGAGTTTTGGATGCTTGACCCCTTCATCTACAGTCGGCGCGACGGCAACGCCAGCGACTTTGGCGGCGATTTCTATCTTAACCTCGGCGAGGTGAGCGAAGACATTCTGCGTGACGGAAAGAAATTCTATGAGAGCGGAATGCCCGTCGACGGCTCCAACAGTTTCGTAAAGACACAATGGGGCAAGATTCCCACACAGGCCACCGTGACCTATTCGTTCGCGTCGGCCAAGGGAGCGCGTGCCTTGCAAGATGTGGGCTTCAACGGACTGAACGACCAGGAGGAGCAGACCTTCGAGACCTATCAGACCTTCCTGAAAACCATTGAGGGCAAGATCAGCAAGGCCGCCTACGACTCAATATGGGCAGACCCCGCTGGCGACAACTACCACTATTTCCGTGGCTCTGACCTCGACCGCATGGAGGCACCCATCTTGCTGCGTTACAAGTATATCAATAACCCGCAAGGCAACTCGCCCGACAACGACAGTCGCACCGAGGGCTACGACACCTCTTACAAGACAACCCCCGATGTGGAGGACATAAACCAAGACTACACGCTCAACGAATATGAGAAATATTATCAATATCGCATCTCCATTCGTCCCGAGGACCTCGTTGTGGGTCAAAACTACATCGTCGACAAGCGCGAGGTGTCGCCAAAGTTGAGAAACGGCGAGACCGACCATGTCACATGGTACCAGTTCCGCATACCCCTGAGAGACTATGAGCAGCGCGTGGGTGGCATCAGCGATTTCACATCCATACGTTTCATGCGTATGTTCCTCGCAGGCTTCAAGAAGCCCATCGTTCTGCGCTTTGGCAACCTCGACCTCGTCTATGGCAAGTGGCGCATGTATAACCAGACGCTTGATGCCACGGCTCCACAGCAGGGCAAGATGACGATGGGTGCTGTCAACATTGAGGAGAACAACGACAAGTCGCCCGTCAATTATGTGTTGCCTCCCGGCATCAGCAGAGCGCAGGACCCCTCGCAGCCCCAGCTTGTAGAGAGCAACGAGCAGGCGTTGTCTATGAACGTCGAAAACCTCGGTCACGGCGAGTCGAAGGCTGTGTACAAGAACACCACCCTCGACCTCCGGCAGTATAAGCGCATGCAGATGTTTGTGCATGCCAACTCGCTCGACCCCAACACCACCAACCTGCAAGACAACCAGCTGGCGGTGTTCATACGCCTCGGCTCCGACTATAAGAGCAACTATTATGAGTATGAAATTCCGCTGTCGCTCACGCCGTGGAAGTCGAACTATGGCATGAACTCGCCCTCCGACCGTCGCTTGGTGTGGCCCGAGGAGAACATGCTCGACGTGCCCCTGTCGCTCTTCACGGCTGTGAAGAAGGCCCGCAACAAGGCCAAGGCCGCCGGCACAGCCTCTTACAGCCGCCCCTATTCGGCCTACGATGAAGACAAACCCAACAACAAGGTGACGGTCATGGGTAACCCCACGCTCGGCGAGGTCAAGACCATGGTCGTTGGTGTGCGCAACCTGTCTTCCGACGCTAAGAGCGGTGAGGTGTGGGTGAACGAGCTGCGCCTGAGAGACTATAACAACTCGGGCGGTTGGGCTGCATCGGGCAACCTCAACCTGCAGCTCTCCGACTTCGGTACGGTCAACCTCACAGGCAAGTATGTGAGCGACGGCTTTGGCGGCTTGGAAGACGGTGTGGCAGCACGCTCCACCGACGACTACAAGACCTATAGTCTGACGACCAACTTCGAGCTGGGCAAGTTCTTCCCCGACAAGGCGAAGGTCTCTATACCTCTCTATTATAGTGTGACGAAAGAAGAGACCTCTCCACGCTACAACCCGCTCGACACCGACATGCTGCTCAAGGACGCCCTCGATGCAGCAAGCGACAAGCATGAGCGCGACTCGATAAAGAGCATCGCCGTGACGAAGACCACCAACACCAACTTCTCGCTGTCGGGTGTGCGTGTGGGCATAGCCACGAAGCGTCACCCCATGCCTTATGACCCCGCCAACTTCTCGTTCAGCTACAGCCACAGCCATCGCTACTCGTCTGGCGAGACCACGGTCTATGAGAAGGAAGACAACTGGCAGGGCTCGCTCAACTATTCGTGGGTGCCTGTCTACAAGCCTCTTGAGCCTTTCAAGAAAATAAAGAACAAGAGCAAGTGGCTTGACCTGCCGCGACGCTTCGGCTTCAACTGGCTGCCGCAGAACGTGGGCTTCAACTCAGAGATCTCACGCAGCTACTATGAGCTACAGGAACGCGACATGCAAGACCTTGGCGGCTCACAACTGCCGCTCACGTTCAGTCAGCAGTTTCTGTGGAACCGTGAGTTCTCGTTACGCTGGGACCTCACGAAGAACCTGCACATGAACTTCCAGAGCGCCACGCACGCGGAAATAGAGGAACCCTACACGCCGGTGAACAAGGACCTCTATGCCGACCAGTATAAGGCATGGAAAGACTCGGTGTGGACGAGCATCAAGCATTTCGGAACGCCGCTCGACTATAACCAGACGTTCACGGCTTCCTACCAGTTGCCGCTCAACCTCATACCCGTCTTCGACTGGGTGAACGCCGACGCCCAATACACCGCCACCTACAACTGGATGCGTGGCTCCGACCTTGAAGACGGCACGTCGCTGGGCAACACCATCAGCAACAACCGTCAGATCCGTCTTAACGGCACCTTCAACATGGAGAAGCTCTATAACCATGTGCCGTTCCTGAAGAAGGCAAACGACAGGTTCAAGAAAGAGCCGTCGAGCAACCGCAACAAGAAGAATGCCAAGAACAAGAAAAATGACAAGGATGCCAAGGACAAGAACTCGTTGTCTAAACGCAACGGACGGCAGGGTGCAGACCTTGACAAGCAGAAGGCTAAGCTTCCAAAGAACAAGAAGGGCTTTGAGAAGGAGATCACGCTGTTGCCCGACACCCTTATGAAGATCAAGCACGGCAAGAACAGCAAGCGTCTTATCGTTTCTGCAAAGACCGAAGACGGCAAGCCGTTCCAGCTGAAATATCGTAAGATCGACAACAACACCATAGGCATAAAGAGCCGTCTCGACTCGGCGTTGAAACTGAAGATCACGGTGACGCCCAAGGAGCCGCTCGACAACAAGGGCTGGTACAAGACCATGCAGACCATTGCGCGCACGCTGATGATGGTGCGCAACGTGAGCCTGTCTTATTCGAACCAATATTCAATGTCGCTGCCCGGATTCATGCCCAGCGTGGGCGATGCCTTCGGACAGAAGCGTAACCAAGGTGCGTGGGCGCCAGGCCTCGACTTTGCCTTTGGCCTTACAGGCGACTCGTATGTGGACAAGGCGCGTGACCGCGGATGGCTGTTGCTCAGCGACTCTATCGCCACCCCTGCCTCTACCAACAAGACAGAGGACCTGCAGGTGCGCATGACCCTTGAGCCTGTGCGCAACCTGAAGATCGACCTCAATGCCGCCCGCACACAGACAACGGCGCGCAGCGTGCAATATATGTATGAAGGGTCGCCCACAACGCAGAGCGGCACGTTCTCCATGACCACCCTCTCGCTGCGCAGCGCCTTTGAGGGCATGGGCGACGCCGAACACGGCTACCATTCGGCATCGTTCGAACGCTTCTGCAACAGCTTGGAAAGCTTCCGTCAGCGCGTGGAACAACGTTATGTCGGCGCTACCTATCCGCAAGGCTCGGCGCTCGCAGGACAGCCCTTCGATGCTGCCAACGGTGGCGTGGGCTTATATTCGGCCGATGTCATGGTGCCTGCCTTCCTCGCAGCCTACACCTCGTCGGGAGGCAACAGTCTGAACATCTTCCCCACATTGTCGCGCATGCTGCCCAACTGGACGGTGCGTTACAGCGGACTGTCAAAGTTGCCTTGGTTCCGCGATGTGTTCAAGAGCGTAAACATCAACCACTCTTACAAGAGCATCTATGCCGTTGGTGCATACCAGTCGTACAGCACCTTCATGGAGCTTATGGGTCCGGGTCTTGGCTTCATCTCAGACGCCACCACGGGCATGCCTGTTCCGTCGTCAATGTATAACGTCTCGACGGTGAGCATCAACGAGTCGTTCTCGCCGCTGCTTGGCATCGACGTCACGTTGCAGAACAACCTGACGTGCAAGCTCGAGTATAAGACCATACGCACGCTGAACCTCAGCATGACGAGTGTGCAGATCAATGAGTCGTCATCACACGACTGGGTGCTGGGCATGGGCTACACCATCAGCAACTTCAATCCCTTCGGACCGAAGGTGCGTAAGGTGAAATCGGGCAGGAAGAGCGGTAACGGACAGAACGATGCGCAGCAGAAGCAGAACAGCTCATCGCGAAACAACCGTAGCTCATCGGGCTATAACAGTGACCTGAAGCTTCGTCTTGACCTCAGCTATCGCAAGCAGGCAGCCATAAGCCGTGACATCGCATCCATGACGTCGGCGGCAAGCAGTGGCAACACAGCCTTCAAGCTGTCGTTCTCTGCCGACTATTCGTTCTCGCGTCTGCTCACCATGAGCTTCTATTATGACCGACAGACGAACACACCGCTGCTTACGTCAAGCAGCTACCCGACGACCACTCGCGACTTTGGCCTTAGCCTCAAGTTCTCTCTCACGAGGTAACGCTTTGCCGGTTATAAAGACAAAGTGGCTTTTGGACGGGAAATTTTAAAGACAATAGAGACAATAGGGACAATCTTTTATTGAACTTTTGTATGTAAAAAGCAGACGCTTTATAAGATGGTTACAAGCTTGGATGGCAGCTTTTCATGTGCATAAAACAACGAAAAAATAATTTTGCGCTTCGCGCATTTTTTTAAACATTAATTTCCATTAATTGAACATTAATGAAACATTAATTTTTTTTGCGCGAAGCGCGTATTAATGATAATTAATGGGTCATTAATGGAAATTAATGTTTAAAAAAACACGAGCGCGAAGCGCGATGTGAATATTAATCTTTGCAAAAGTCGGAGATTAATTTTTTTGCTTGCGTTCCAATCGGGTTTTAGAACTCGTCGTTGGCGTAGAGGTTATCGAAGATGCTCTGCTTCCATTCCAGGATCTCTTCGTCGCGGAAGAAACGCTTCAGCTCGGCAGCAGCCGTCTCGGGCGAGTCGGAAGCATGGACAATGTTCTCTTGAAAGCTCATGCAGTAGCTTCCTCTTATCGTTCCCGGAGCAGCGTTGCGCCCGTTGGTGGGGCCAGCCAAAGCACGAACGGCAGCAATGGCGTCAACGCCCGACAGACACATGGCGATGACGGGAGCTGTCATCATGGCATCCTTCACACGCTGGAAGAACGGCTTGCCGCTGAGGTGCGCATAGTGCTCGCTCAAGATCTTGTCGTCGAGCTGTATCATCTTCATGCCGCAGATCTGCAGGCCTTTCTTCTCGAACACGCTGATAATCTCACCTACCAGACTGCGCTGTAAGGTGCATGGCTTCAGCAAAACCAATGTTTTTTCAATTGCCATAAGTTATTATGTTTTTTAGGTGAATAAAAAATTGCGTAGGTTCGTATCTTTTGCAAAGATAATGCAAACCGAGAGCATAGATGCAATCTTGCTTGCAAGCTATGCCGAGGTGCAGCTTATCTTTTGCAAAGATAATGCAAATCGAGAGCATAGATGCAAGCTTGCTTGTAAGCTATGCCGAGGTGCAGCTTATCTTATGCAAATATATGCAATTTTATCGTGTGGCGCAAAAATAGTGCTTTGGGTTTTGTTTTATTAACAAATTGTCTTGACTTATCTCGTTTTTTTTTATTCATGTATCACGATTTTAATCTTTTGGAATAGAAAAACGTTTGATTTGTTTTGTAATGTGTCCGATTTTAGCTAATTTTGCATTTGTTCAAAAAACAAAACTAAACGTTTGCATAGATGTGGAACAATTGTTTCCCCAACTGCCTGTTGTAGATGGTCGGCACGATGCCAATCTGCCGTAATGTCAATGTTTAACGCCTATGAGCACAAGACAAAGAGTCTGTAAAGCTCTAAAAAAACTTTTATGAATTTTTGTGAATCAGATTCTATATGTTTGAAACGATTTTTAATTTGATTATAAAGTAAAGACATATCTATGGAAAAAAGAAACGTAGCCCTCATCACGGGCGTTACGGGTCAGGACGGCTCGTATCTTGCAGAACTCTTGCTGGAGAAAGGTTATGATGTGCATGGCACCATTCGTCGCTCATCGGTAGACTATCGTGAGCGTATTGCTCATCTTGAAGGCCAGCCCAATTTTCACCTCCACTATGCTGACCTCGGCGACTCGATGAGCATCATTCAGGTCATGAACAAGGTTAAGCCCACAGAGGTTTACAACCTTGCAGCCCAGAGCCATGTGCAGGTGAGCTTCGACTCTCCCGAGTTTACCGCTGATGTTGACGCTACAGGTGTGCTCCGCATCCTTGAGGCCATCCGCCAGTGTGGACTGGCCGACACATGCCGCATGTATCAGGCTTCTACCTCAGAGCTTTACGGCAAGGTGGAGGAGGTTCCCCAGAACGAGAACACACCGTTCCATCCTTATTCGCCATACGCCGTTGCCAAGCAGTATGGCTTCTGGATCGTGAAAGAATATCGTGAGGCTTACAACATGTTCTGCTGCTCGGGCATACTCTTCAACCATGAGAGCGAGCGCCGTGGCGAGACCTTCGTAACCCGTAAGATCACGCTGGCAGCAGCCCGCATCAAGCAGGGCAAGCAGGACAAGCTCTATCTTGGCAACCTCGACTCGCTGCGCGACTGGGGTTATGCCAAGGATTATGTAGAGTGTATGTGGCTCATCCTTCAGCACAACAAACCCGAAGACTTCGTTATCGCCACAGGCGTTCAGCACACCGTGCGCGAGTTTGCTTACTATGCTTTCAAGCATGTAGGCATAGAGCTCGAGTTCAAGGGCGAGGGCATCGACGAGAAGGGTATCTGCGTTGAGGGTCCCGAGGAGCTTAAGGGCAAGGTGCTCGTAGAGGTGTCTCCCGACTTCTTCCGTCCTACCGATGTTGTAAACCTCTGGGGTGACCCCACCAAGGCAAAGGCCGAGCTGGGCTGGAACCCGAGCAAGACAAGCTTCGAGGAGCTTGTTAAGATCATGGTCGACAGCGACATGGCAAAGGTGGCAGCTGAGGATGCCGGCCAGAAGGTGCGCTGCAACCTGGCAGAGTATCTGGAGAAGGGGATCGTGAAGTAGTGATTAGTGATTAGTGATTAGTGATTAGTGATTAGTGATTAGTTCCGTTGAAGATATGAGTGAAAGTGGAGATCTTTTATCACATAAATGTATGAAATTTGCTATTCGTATAGTAAAATTATATAAATGGTTATGTGATGAAAAAAAGGAATTTGTAATGAGCAAACAACTACTTCGCTCTGGTACTAGTATTGGCGCTAATTTAGCAGAGGCACAAGCAGCAATAAGTAAGGCTGATTTTACAGCAAAAATCTTTATTAGCGCTAAAGAGTGTCGCGAAACGCAATATTGGATTGAATTATTGTTTCAGACAGATTATCTGGATAAAAAACAATATGAATCAATTCTGACGGATTCTGTAGAATTAGGGAAAATGTTATCTTCTATGACTAAGAAACTCCAACCCAATGGCAGGAAGTCCTCAACGGAAGATAATCACTAATCAATAATAAATAATCAATAATAAATAATCACTAATCAATAATAAATAATAAATGGACAAAAATTCAAAGATTTACATTGCCGGACATCACGGGCTTGTGGGCTCGGCAATCTGGAATAATCTCAAGCAGAGAGGTTACAACAACCTGGTTGGCCGTTCTCACAAAGAACTCGACCTGACCGACCAGCAGGCAGTGAAGAAGTTCTTTGATGAGGAGAAGCCCGATGCTGTGGTGCTTGCCGCCGCTTTTGTCGGTGGCATCATGGCCAACTCGCTCTACCGCGCCGATTTCATCATGCAGAACATGAAGATGCAGTGTAACGTCATAGAGAACGCTTACAAGCACGGCGTGAAGAAGCTGCTCTTCCTCGGCTCGACATGTATCTATCCTAAGGATGCGCCGCAGCCCATGAAGGAGGATGCGCTGCTCACCTCACCGCTGGAATACACCAACGAGGAATATGCCATCGCGAAGATTGCCGGCCTGAAGATGTGTGAGAGCTACAACCTGCAATATGGCACCAATTATATCGCAGTGATGCCTACCAACCTCTATGGTCCTAACGACAACTTCCATCTTGAGAACTCGCATGTCATGCCTGCCATGATGCGTAAGATCTATCTCGCCAAGCTCATTCACGAGAACGACTGGCACAGCATTGAGGTTGACATGAACAAGCGCCCCATCAACCCCACCGACAAGCTTCGTGCCATCATTGGCGAGGGCAACGTTGACGGCAACAACTCGCATGAGCGCATACTGAAAGCCCTCGAGTTTTACGGCATCTACGACAACAAGGTGGTGCTCTGGGGCACAGGCACGCCGCTGCGCGAGTTCCTCTGGAGCGAGGACATGGCCGATGCCAGCGTGCATGTGCTGCTGAACGTCAACTTCAGCGACATCATCGGCATCGAGAAATATAGCTCGGTGTTCTACGGAGCAAAGGTCGACGGCGCTGTTGACCGTAACAACTCAGAGGGTCGCGGCGGAGCCATTCCTTCACTTGGCGAGATCCGCAACTGCCACATCAACGTGGGCACAGGCAAGGAGCTGACCATCCGTGAGCTGTCAGAGCTGGTTGTCAAGACCGTGGGCTTCGAGGGAACGGTTGTCTTTGACGCCGACAAACCCGACGGCACACCCCGCAAGCTCATCGACGTGAGCAAGCTCCACTCGCTGGGATGGACCCACAAGGTTGAGATCGAGGAAGGCGTAGAGAAGCTCTATGAGTGGTATCGCCAGAGCTTGGAAGATTAAACAAAAATAAGCATTAAACCCAAATCGGTCGTTAGGCCGTTTGGGGTTTAAGGTCTGGGCCCATCGGCTCAAGACCTTTACTCAAACAATAAGACATGGAAGTTATAAAAACCGCCATTGATGGCGTTGTGATAATAGAACCCCGCATCTTCAAAGATGCACGAGGCTATTTCTTTGAGAGCTTCTCACAGCGCGAGTTTGATGAGAAGGTGGGACACATAGAGTTCTGCCAGGACAACGAGAGCATGTCGTCTTATGGCGTGATGCGTGGTCTTCACTTTCAGCGTCCTCCCTTCACCCAGAGCAAACTGGTGCGTTGCGTGAAGGGTGCCGTGCTCGACGTCGCTGTCGACATACGCAAAGGCTCTCCTACCTATGGCCAGCATGTGGCTGTGGAGCTGACCGAAGACAACCACCGTCAGTTCTTCATCCCGAAAGGCTTCGCTCATGGCTTTGCCGTGTTGAGCGAGACCGCTGTGTTCCAGTATAAATGCGACAATTTCTATCATCCCGAAGCCGATGGAGGCATCTCTATCCTCGACGAGAGCTTAGGCATTGACTGGCAGATACCTACCGACAAAGCCATCCTCTCGGAGAAGGACACGAAGCATCCTATGCTGAAAGATTTCGATAGTCCGTTTTAAAAGCCCGTATCTCATGTCAGCCATTGACGTGGGATATGGCTTTCATTTTTATATCGTTCAGTGCGCCACCTCTCCAAAGACGAGTGGGCAAGAGCCGCAACGTAGGCTCAGGAGGTGGAGCTTAAAGTTTCTTATTATGAATATCTTAGTGACAGGCGCCAACGGACAGCTCGGACATGAGATGCAACGTGTGGCGAAAAACAGCAATGACACATTCGTGTTTACCGATGTGGCTGATGGTTACGACAAGCTCGACATCACCAACCTTGAGGCTATCCGCCAGATGGTGAAAGAGAAGAGCATCGACATCATCGTCAACTGTGCGGCATACACCAACGTGGATAAGGCAGAGACCGATTTTGATCTCGCCAACCTCCTTAACAACACAGCAGCGGGCAACCTCGCAACAGCCATGAAAGAGGTTGACGGCACGCTCATACATGTCTCTACCGACTATGTGTTCCAGGGCGACCGCAACACACCGTGCCGTGAAGACTGGCCCACCAACCCGCTGGGCGTGTATGGCAAGACCAAGCTGGCCGGCGAGAAGAGCATCGAGGCAACAGGCTGCCGACACATCATCATACGCACCGCGTGGCTCTATTCGCAGTGGGGCAAAAACTTTGTCAAGACCATGCAGGCGCTCACCGCTTCGCACGACACCCTGAAGGTGGTGTTTGACCAGGTCGGCACACCGACGTTTGCCGGCGACCTTGCCGACGTTATTGGCCATATCATAGCCACACGTCAGCTCGACAAGACGGGCATATACCATTTCTCCAACGAGGGCGTGTGCTCATGGTTCGACTTTGCAAAGCTCATCTGCGAGCTGAGCGGCAACACTTGCGACATACAGCCTTGCTACAGCGAGGAGTTTCCCAGCCCTGTGAAGCGTCCCCATTTCTCGGTGCTTGACAAGAGCAAGCTCAAGAGCACGTTTGGCGTCAAGGTGCCTTATTGGACCGACTCGCTCAAGGCGTGCATCAAGCAATTGGCACAATGAACCGTTTCTACTCAACAAGATTTTTTGCAATAGAAAATAATTATCCTTATTAAAATTACTCTTTATGCGTAACATAATCATCACGGGCGGCGCCGGTTTTATCGGCTCGCATGTTGTGCGCCTGTTTGTCAACAAATATCCTGATTATAAAATCATCAATCTCGACAAACTGACCTATGCAGGTAATCTTGCCAACCTCGACGACATCAAGGACAAGCCCAACTACACCTTTGTGAAGGGCGACATCTGCGACTATGAGCTTATACAGAAGCTCATGAAGGAGCACCGTGTCGACGGCATCATTCACCTCGCGGCAGAGAGCCATGTGGACCGTTCCATCAAGGACCCGTTCACCTTCGCCCACACCAACGTTATGGGCACGCTCACTCTTCTGCAAGCAGCAAAAGAATATTGGGAGAGTCTGCCCGAGGGCTATGAGGGCAAGCGCTTCTACCACATCTCCACCGATGAGGTGTATGGCGCATTGAAGCTCACCAACCCCGAGGGTCTGGAGAGTCCGTTCACGACAAAGGCAAGCTCAGAGCACCATCACGCTTACGGAACCGAGTTCTTCACAGAGGAGACAAAATATAATCCTCATTCGCCCTACTCGGCATCAAAGGCCAGCAGCGACCATTTCGTGCGTGCCTTCCACGACACTTACGGCATGCCGACCATCGTGACCAACTGTTCAAACAACTATGGTCCTTACCAGTTTCCTGAGAAGCTCATACCGTTGTTCATCAACAACATCCGTCATCGCAAGCCGCTGCCCGTTTATGGCGAGGGCCTTAACGTGCGCGACTGGCTCTATGTAGAGGATCACGCCCGTGCCATAGACCTCATCTTCCATGAGGGCAAGACCGCCGACACTTACAACATCGGTGGCTTCAACGAGTGGAAGAACATCGACATCATTCATGTGCTCATCAAGACCGTGGACCGTCTGCTCGGACGCAAGGAGGGCGAGGACCTCGACCTCATAACCCACGTCACCGACCGCAAGGGCCATGACATGCGTTACGCCATCGACTCACGCAAGTTGCAGCGCGAGCTGGGTTGGGAGCCGTCACTCCAGTTTGAGGAGGGTATAGAAAAGACCGTGCGCTGGTATCTTGACAACCAAGAGTGGATGGACAACGTAACCTCTGGCGACTATCAGAGCTATTATGACAACATGTATGGAAACCGCTGACGGTTTCGCACAGCATCTTTTTAAACTCCGTGTATGAAACCTCCCTGTGCCAGAAAACCAATGGCACAGGCAGAGGTTTAGAATTTGCTTTAATCAACGGATTATACAACAATTCTTTCTATGGACGACAAAAACAATTTCTCTCAAGGCAGCTCGATGCTCATAAGTGGCGTGTTGGTGGGTGACCTTGTTATCCTCAACGCCTTGCTTTTTGCCATGTGGCATTATTTCGGAAATGTTGCTTACGGTCTTCCTCTCAAGACGTTTGTGACCTCGTCTATCGTCTACCTTATGTGTACAGGCCGCAACGGTGTGGTGCTCTACAAGCGTAAGGTGGGCAACCACAACATCGTGATGCGTGTGTTGCAGAACGTGACCACGTTTGGCGTTGTCAACTACCTGCTGTTATGGCTTGGAGGCTTCACCATGCTGTCTATGTTGGGCATGGGTCTCTATTTGGTTACACTTGTCATAGTTATCTCTCTCTACCGTCTGGCTGTGCGTGCCATGGTCAAGGCTTATCGTGCCAACGACAAGCACACACACAAGGTGGTGCTGGTGGGAAGTACGGACAACAACCAGCAGCTCTACCGCGAGATGTCAGAGACACCTGCCTATGGTTATAAGGTGATGGGCTATTTCGACGACCAGCCAAACCCCAAGTTTGCCAACAAGTGCGACTATCTCGGAAAGCCCGAAACCGTAATGGAATATCTGTCGATGCATCAGGACATTCATGAGCTCTATTGCTGTCTGCCGTCGAGCCGCCGTGACGTCATTCTCGACATCATTCATTTCTGCAACAACAACCTGGTCCACTTCTTCAGTGTGCCCAACGTCAGTAACTATCTTCACAACCGTATGTATCTCAACATGTTGGGCAACGTCCCTTTTTTGAGTTTGCACAACGACCCACTTATGAGGATAGAAAACCGCGTTATAAAGCGCACGTTTGACGTCGTTGTGTCATTGCTCTTCCTCTGCACCCTGTTCCCCATCATCCTGCTGTTCGTTACCATCATAACGAAGATTACGATGCCTGGTCGCGTGTTCTTCCGTCAGAAGCGAACAGGCATTGACGGCAAAGATTTCTATTGTATCAAGTTTCGCAGTATGAAGATCAATGCCGATTCCGACCGTGTGCAGGCCACAAAGAACGACCCGCGCAAGACACGTTGGGGAAACATCATGCGTAAGACCAACATCGATGAGTTTCCTCAGTTCTGGAATGTGCTGATGGGTGACATGAGTATCGTGGGACCGCGTCCGCACATGCTCAAGCACACGGAGGAATATTCGAAGCTGATAGACAAGTATATGATGCGCCATTTTGTCAAACCGGGCATCACAGGCTGGAGTCAGGTTACGGGCTTCCGTGGCGAGACCAAGGAGCTGTCGCAGATGGAAGGCCGCGTGCAAGGCGATATCTGGTACATTGAGCATTGGAGCTTCTGGCTCGACATATATATAATGTATAAGACGGTCGCCAACGTCATTCAAGGCGATAAGGAGGCCTACTGATGTGACGCTAAAAAAACGTCACAATGATGGCTTTTAACAAGCGGTTTCTTGATGACCAATTGGTGTGGGAAACTGCATAAATATACAGAAACGAAGGGAAAGGTGCATAAATATCCAAAATCGCGATTGTAAGCGATTATGCACATTTCCCTTTCTGTTTTTTTTAATATGAGGGGTTGAACTTATTGTTTTTGTTAACAACTCTTAAAATAGGGGCGGTTTTGTCAAAGAGCCTCTTTGAGGCTGTCAAAGGGCCTTAATGAGCTCGTCAAAGAGCCTCTTTGAGGACGTCAAATGGGCACTTTCAAATCGTAAGTTGGGCTCTTTGAGAACGTCTCTAAAAAAGGCCCCAAAACTGCATAAATATGCAAAACCGTTTTCGGTGAAAAGGACGCGATAATTTGGAGAAAATATCTAACTAATCTTTCGTGAAAATTAATATTTACATCGCGCTTCGCGCTCGTTGATTTTTTAAACATTAATTATCATTAATGACCCATTAATTATCATTAATACGCGCGTAGCGCGAAATATTGATGTTCATACTCCGCGAAGCGCCTGAGCACCAACGGAGCGCAAGAATGTTCAATTAATGGAAATTAATGTTTAAAATATAGCGCGAAGCGCAAAAAAATTTCATTGTTCTTTAAACGCATGGTAAGATGCTCTTTTAGAATGTAAATATTCGTTAGAACGCTTGTTAGTTACATGCGAAAGTTCATTATGAAAAAAAAGTCCTCGAAAATGTTGAACGTCAGCAGCTGCTTTCAGCTTGCTTTGTCCAACATTTTCGAGGACGTTTTTTTATGCTTTGCTTACTGTAGACACTCTTCTGCGCCTACGGCTACGCTGTTTTCTTAAACGTATGTCTCAAGAAACTTGATCTTGCCGTCAACCTTAAGGGTCTCGGTTGTGGCAGGTACGAGCACGCTCTCTCCAGCCTGAAGTGTGAACTCGTTGCCTTCGTTGTCGGTGATGGTGGCGTTGCCCTTCAGACCAATGAGAATGACGAAGCTGTCGAGCTCAGAATAGTCGAGCGTCATCGGCTCGTCAAGGTCGTAGACAGCTGTGCAGAAGTAAGGACACTGCACGAGCGACACGCCCTGGTTCTTGACCGGTGTGTAGTCGGTGCGGTAGTTGCTCTCAACGTTATAGTTGATACACTCTGCTGCCTCTTTGGTGTGGAGCTGACGATAGTTGCCGTCCTTGTCCTTGCGCTTAAAGTCGTAGATGCGGTAGGTCACGTCGCTTGTCTGCTGAATTTCAGCGAGGAAGCATCCTGTGCCGATGGCGTGAATGCGTCCTGCGGGGAGGAAGAAGCAGTCGCCTTCCTTAACCTCGTAACGGTCGATAGCGTCGACAATGGTGTCGTTCTCCACCATCTGGGCATACTCCTCAGGAGTGATCTTCTTCTTCAGACCGCAGAGCAGCGTGGCATCCTTGTCCGAGTCCATGAGGTACCACATCTCTGTCTTGCCACGTTCTTTTCCCTGCTTCTTTGCTATCTCGTCGGTGGGGTGCACCTGGATAGAGAGGTCCTGACGTGCGTCGATAAACTTGATGAGGAGGGGGAACTCATCGCCGAAGCGTTTGTAGTTGTCTTCGCCCACGAGCTTGCCTTTCAGTTCAGCCACAACCTCGTTGAGCTTCTTGCCGGCATAGGGGCCGTCGCTAACGATGGTCTCGTTGTCTTTCACTCCAGAAATCTCCCAGCTCTCGCCGACGTTCTCTTGCTTTACGTCGAGATTCTTGAACGGGATAATCTTCTCGCCGCCCCACAGTGTTGATTTGAGCAGCGCATTAAATTTCAATGGCTTCATGTTGTTTCAAATGTTAAAATTTTAATGTTAAATTGATTGCTTTCGTTTATTGTGATATTTTTCCTGTGTCTGTGCTTCGTTCGTGTCTGTGTCTTTTTTACGACTCCTTCCAGAACTCGGGCGTGAAGATCACCAGCACGGTGAAAATCTCAAGACGTCCGATGAGCATAAGGATGGTGCATATCCACTTGGCGTAGTCGGGCAGGATGCTCCATGACATGGTCGGTCCAATCTCCAGACCCAGCGTCGGGCCCACGTTGCCAAGGCAGCTCAGCGTGATGGTTATAGAGTTGGTCGAGTCGATGCCTGCCGCAATCATGGTGAAGGAGCAGACAAGGCTCAAGATGAGGTAGACCGTGAGGAAGGAGAGGAGCGTGAGGCGCTTGTCGGGGGGCACGTTCACGCCGTCAATGCGCATGGGCAGCACGGCGTTGGGGTGCAGCATCTTCTTAACCTCGTTCTTGATCGTCTTGAGCAGCATGACGCCACGGATACATTTCAGACCGCCACTTGTGGAGCCGGAGCAGGCACCGAAGAACATGCAGACAGCCAGCGCCACCCAGGTGACGTGTGGCCATTTGCCTGCATCGTCGTTGATGAGACCTGTTGTGGTGATGAACGACACAACATGGAAGACGGCGCTGCGGATGGCATGCTCCAACGGGTAACTGTTGCGCCACATCAGTTCGAAGGCGATGAACGCCGAGATGCCTGCCACCATCCAGAAATAGAACTTAAACTCGGCGCTGCCAAACAGCATCTTCACGCTGCGGCGCGACACCGAGGCATAGAGCAACGTGAAGTTGGTGCCCGCCACGAAGCAGAAGAACATGATGACATATTGCACCTCTGGGGTGAAGAGCACCAGCGAACTCTTGGTTGCGAAGCCTCCCGTGGCTGCTGTGACCATGGCATAGTTGACGCTGTCGAACACGTCCATGCCCACGGCGCAGAGGCAGCCGAAGCAGAGAAGCGTGATGACGAGATAAACCACCCAAATCCATTTTGAGTTGGTAGAGAGACGTGGGTGCAGCTTGGTCTTTATCGGTCCCGTGGCTTCCGCCGCAAACACCTTCACCGAGCCGCCAACGAGCGATGGCAGCAGGGCAATGGTGAAGAACACTATTCCCAAACCGCCGATCCATTGTGTGAGCGATCGCCAGAACAGCAGACCGTGCGGATAGTTGTCGATGTTGTCTATTATGGATGCTCCTGTGGTTGTGAAGCCCGACATCGTTTCAAAGAAAGCGTCGGTCACGTCGGGAATGTAGCCGCTTATGAGGAACGGCAGCATGCCGAACAGGCTGAATATGACCCATGTGAGCGTCACCACCAGGTAGGCATCGCGTCGCGAGAGGGTGTTGTCGCTGTCGTGGGCAAGCAAGCGGAGCAGCAGTCCGCACACGCCTGTCACGCCCACCGACACGGCAAACGCCTCGCGGTCGCTCTCGCCGTAACCTATCGACACGCCAAGACACACCAGCAGCAACGCCATCTCGATGAAGAGCAGCGAGCCTACAATCTTGTATATGATTTTTAAGTTTATCATCGTTTCCTTGTCTCACACGTCATAGACATGCGAACGTTTTTTAAGTAGGTGTTCAAAATTAATTTAAATGATTCTATGCCATATTTTGGTCTGTATGTCCAGCTCCGAAGAGGGAGTGTAGCGGGCTACACGACCGATGAGAGCTGGGCATACAGGCCAAAAGAGGGCGTAGAGGCATTTGAAAGCATAACCTTTTTATTAGATTCATATATGCGATTAATTATGAACACCTACTTATATAAACATCTTCTCGACCTTCTTCATGTTGATGTCATGGCAGAACACCATCACCGAGTCGCCGGCCTCAATGACCGTGTTACCCGATACCAACATTCCCGTGCCGTTGCGCACCAGACCGCCGATGGTCATGCCCTTCGGCAGACCGAGGTCGCGCACCGCCTTCTTCGTGATCTTGGAGCCCTCTTGCGGGATAAACTCTGCCACATCGGCGTTGGCGTTCATCAGGAACCTCACGTTCATGACGTTGGCGTCGAGCATCATCTGGTAGATGTGGCTGGCGGCGATGACCTTCTTGTTGATGATGGTGCCGATGTCCAGACTCTCTGCCATGCTCACATAGTCGATGTTCTCCACCGCCGCCACGGTCTTGCGCACACCCATGCGCTTGGCTGTGAGACAAGCCAGAATGTTGGTCTCGGCGTTGCCTGTGAGCGCCACAAACGCCTGGGTGTTCTTTATTCCCTCGTCGACGAGGAGCGGAATGTCGCGTCCGTCGCCGTTGATGACGAGCACGCGCGAGTTGTCTATGATGTCGTTCAGGCGGTTGCACCGTGCCTCGTCGGTCTCGATGATCTTCACGTCCATATATTCGGGCATGGTCTTCACCGCTCTCACCGCCGTTGCTCCGCCACCCATGATCATGACGTTCTTGACGTCAACATAATGTTCCTTGCCCACAATCTTGCGGATGTAAGGGATATATTGTTTTGTCGTCATGAAATAGGCGAGGTCATAGAGCTGCAGTGAGTCGTTACCGCCAGGTATGATGGTGTCGGTTCCGCGTTTTATGGCCACCACATGATAGGGGTCGTCGGGTCCGCAGAGGTCCTTAAGTGGTTGGTTCAAGATCTCGCAACCTTCGCGCAGCTTGATGCCGAGCATCACGAGCGCCCCGTTGTGAACGTCCCACCGCTGCCGCACCCACGACATCTTAAGACCGTTGTTTATGTCTTTACCGGCCAGAAGCTCAGGGTAGATGAGCGAACTGATGCCGAGACGTGCGAAAAACTCTTGCTGTTCGGGTTCAATATATTCGGCGTTGTCAATCTTTGCGACCGTCTTCTTTGCTCCCAGAGCCTTGGCCAGCACACAGGCTGTCATGTTAAGGCTCTCATCGGGTGTGACGGCAATGAACAGGTCTGCCGTTGCCGCTCCTGCCTCGCGTAGAGCCTTCACGCTTGTCGGTGAGGCGAGCATGGTGAGCAGGTCAGCGTCGGTTCCGATGTTGTTGAGACGTTCCTCATCGGTGTCGATGAGCGTGATGTCTTCATTTGCGCGTGCCAGCAGTTTGGCAAGGTGCGTGCCTATGGCGTATGCGCCAGCAATGACTATCTGCATTTATGATTTTTGAATTTTGATTTTTGAATTTTGAATTATTGCGCCAGCTGGCGCAATTTTGAATTTTGATTTTTGAATTTTGAATTATTGCGCATGCTGCGCAATTTTGAATTTTCGATTTTTGATTTTTCGATTTCCGAATTATGAATAAACCTTTTTTAGATTGATGAGTTTTCCTATTCAAATTGGTTAATTCAAAATTGGATAATTCAACATTGCGGCAGAGCCGCAACAATTCAAAATTCAAAATTCAAAACTCAAAATTGCGCAGCATGCGCAATAATTCAAAACTCAAAATTCAAAACTCAAAACTCGCTTAATGCTCTTCTCGTCCAGCCCCACAATCTCTCTGAGCTGTGCCACGGTGCCGTGTTCAACGAAGTTGTCGGGCAGGCCAAGGCGCTTGATGTCGGGATGGTAGCCGTTGTCGTTCATCCATTCGAGCACAGCGGAGCCGAAGCCGCCGGCCTTGATGCCGTCCTCAATGGTCACGATGTGAGAGAAATGGGTGGCAACCTCGCTGAGCAGAAGGTCGTCGAGCGGTTTGGCGAAACGCATGTCGTAATGGGCAACGCCCATGGCCTTGCCTTCAGCCTGCAGCTCATCGATGTAACGCTCCACGTCGGCACCGATGGGGCCAAACGTGAGCACCGCCAGCTGAGAACCCTCACGCAGTCGGCGGCCGCGACCCACCTCGATGGCTTCGAGCGGACAACGCCAGTCGACCACGCTGCCGCGACCACGCGGGTAGCGTATGACGAACGTTCCGTTACCAGGCAGCTGTGCCGTGTACATCATGCGACGCAGCTCTCTCTCGTCCATCGGAGAGGCTATGGTTATGTTGGGCACGGGGCGCAGGGCTGCAATGTCGAACGCTCCATGGTGTGTGGGGCCGTCTTCGCCAACCAGACCAGCGCGGTCCAGACACAGCACCATGGGGAGGTTGAGCAGGGCGGCATCGTGTATGATGTTGTCGTAAGCCCGCTGTGCGAACGCGCTGTAAATGTTGCAGAAGGGCTGCAGACCGTCTTTCGCCATGCCGCAAGAGAAGGTCACGGCGTGGCCCTCGGCAATGCCCACATCGAACACGCGGTCAGGCATGGCCTTCATCATGATGTTCATGGAGCAGCCTGTAGGCATGGCTGGCGTCACGCCCACAATGCGCGGGTTGCTCTGTGCCAGCTCGAGCAGCGTCTCTCCGAACACGTCCTGAAACCTCGGTGGCAGCATTGACGTGTCGGTCTTTATGCGCTCGCCCGTTTCGGGGTCAAACTTGCCCGGTGCGTGCCACACCGTTGCCTCTTTCTCGGCGGGCTTGTAGCCCTTGCCTTTGACGGTGTGCAGGTGCAGCAGCTTGGGTCCGCGCATGTTCTTGAGCTGTCGCAAGATGCGCACAACATCTTTCACGTTGTTGCCGTTGAAGGGGCCGAAATAGCGTATGTTCATGCCCTCAAAGATGTTCTGCTGATGGCTGAGCACCGACTTGAGCGCGTTGTTGAGACGTATCAGACCCTTGCGGCGGTCGTCGTTGAGATAACCCTTCGAGTGTAGCCACTGTGAGGCCTTGAAGCGTATCTTGTTGTACGTCTCGTTGGTGTCGAGGTTAAGCAGATACTTCTCCATGCCTCCCACGGCGCGGTCAATGCTCATGTCGTTGTCGTTGAGGATGATGAGCAGGTCGTTGGGCGATGACGACACGTTGTTGATGCCTTCAAACGCCAGTCCGCCGCTCATCGCGCCGTCGCCGATGACAGCCACCACATGGCGGTCGTCATGTCCCGTCTTCTTCGCTGCCACAGCCATGCCGAGGGCTGCCGAGACCGAGTTGGAGGCATGTCCACATGCGAACGTGTCATACTCGCTTTCCTCTGGGCTCGGGAACGGCTTTATGCCGTGCAGCTTGCGGTTGGTGCAGAAGCTGTCGCGTCGTCCCGTGAGGATCTTGTGGCCATAGGCCTGATGCCCCACGTCCCACACTATGCGGTCGTAGGGGGTGTTGAAGACATAATGCAAGGCCACGGTCAGCTCCACCACGCCTAACGATGAGGCAAGGTGTCCGGGGTTTTCTGACAGCTCCTCAACGATGTCTTCACGCAGTTCATGGCACAGTTCCGGCAGCTGGTCCACAGACAGTTTGCGCAACTCGTCGGGATATTGTATCTTGTTTAACAGTTCTAAATTCTTAGTGTCCATCAATTCTTTTCTGAATCAAACATAACAGATGCCGCAACAGGCGTTAGGCATCAATCATTTCTGCAAAGGTAATAAAATAAAATGTGTATTTGTACAAAAGGCATCAAATTTGTTTTGTATTGTCTTTTAATTGTGCTAACTTTGCACAGCAACGCCCGATTTTTGCCTTTCTTACACCTATATAATAAAGAAAACGGGGTGTTATGAGACAAAACGTGGCGTTTTAACGATGAAACCATGGCGTTTTAATAGATAAAACCGTGGCGTTGTGAAAGAATGAATAACCAAAAAACAGTGAAATAAAGCAATGAACAACTACAAGACTCTGGCACTTGCCCTCTGCCTCATGGCCTCGGGTGGTGTCATGGCGCAGAACAGCGCCGGCGGCATCTCACCGGAGATGCTCACACAAATAGAGAAAGCACAAGGCTCAGCCAAGGTGAACAAGGCGCTGTTTAACGCTATCGCGTCAAACAAGATCGATGACCTGGCGAAGAACTTTGCTAACCTCGGACCCATCGACAACCACTTCAGCGTGGAGACACCCAAGCAGAGCATTCACGACCAGAAGAGCTCTGGACGCTGCTGGATGTTCTCGGGCCTTAACGTGCTGCGCTCCAACTTTGCCAAGGAGCATGCCGACACGATGGCTGTGGAATATTCGCACGACTATCTGTTCTTCTATGACCAGCTTGAGAAAGCCAACCTCATGTTGCAGGGTGTGGTAGACACAGCCAAGAAGCCCATCGGCGACGAGCGCGTGCAGTTCTTCTTCAAGAGTCCGCTCAACGACGGCGGTACGTTCTGTGGCGTGAGCGACCTCGCTTACAAGTATGGCCTTGTGCCCAAGAGCGTGCAGCTCGAGACCTATTCGGCAGAGAACACGAGTCGCATGTCGCGCCTGATCTCTTCAAAGCTCCGCGAGTTTGGTCTGGAGCTGCGTAAGATGGTGGCCGACGGCAAGAAGGCTGCTGCCATAAAGGAGCGCAAGACACAGATGCTCGCTACCGTTTACCACATGTTGGCGCTCACTTTGGGAGAGCCCGTGAAGCAGTTTAGCTATGCCTTCCAGAACAAGGACGGCAAGACCGTGGGCGAGGCAAAGACCTACACCCCGAAGGAGTTTTACGACGCTACCGTCGGCCATAAGCTCAACGGCACCTTCATCATGGTCATGAACGACCCGCGCCGTCCCTACCACAAGACCTACGAGGTGGAATATGACCGCCACACCTATGACGGCACCAACTGGAAATATCTGAACCTGCCCATGAACGAGATTGCAAAGCTCGCCATCGCTTCGCTGAAGGACGGACGCAAGATGTACAGCTCCTATGATGTGGGCAAGCAGCTTGACCGTCAGCGTGGTTATCTTGCCCTCGACAACTTCGACTATGAGTCGCTCTTCTCAACAACCTTCGGCATGAACAAGGCTGACCGCATCGCTACCTTTGACAGCGGCTCCACACATGCCATGACGCTCACCGCTGTGGACCTCGACAAGGACGGCAACCCGCTGAAATGGAAGGTGGAGAACAGCTGGGGCGCAAGCAACGGCTTTGGCGGCTGCTTCATCATGACAAACGACTGGTTTAACGAGTATATGTTCCGCCTTGTGGTGAACAACGAGTATGTGCCGGCAGAGCTGCTCAAGGAGTATGAGCAGAAGCCGCTTATGGTCATGCCTGAGGATCCTCTCTTTGGCGAGGACATGTAACACGACACATTGTAACACGACACATTGTGCATGACGCTTTTTTAAGACATCAACAACAAGGAGGACGGTCTGCCGCATTGGGGTGTGGCCGTCCTCTTTTCGATTAACAGACAACAATGGATAACAAAACGAACATTCCTTACAAGATGATAGCCCTCGACCTCGACGGCACTCTTACAAATCATGAAAAGATGGTGACGCCAAAGACGCGTGAGGCTCTGCTCAGAGCACAGGAGCGCGGGGCTGTCATTGTGCTGGCATCGGGACGGCCGACCTACGGCATTGAACCCGTGGCAGAATGTCTGGAACTGGAGAGTAGGGGAGGATATATTCTTTCTTATAACGGAGGAAAGATTGTGGACTGCAAGACGCGCGAGGAACTTTACTCGAAGTTTCTTCCTGCCGATGTCATTCCGGTGCTCTATAGCTACGCACGCAGCCACGGCTATGCCCTGCTCGGATATGTGGGCAACGAGATAGTGACGGAGATGCCTTTTGACGAGTATGTGCAGGAGGAGTCGCGCATAAACAAGATGCCTGTGCGACGTGTGGAGAACCTGCTCGCTAACCTTGAGGCCCATCCTACCAAACTGCTGATGACGGGTGACCCGGCAAAGATGATTGTGGCTGAGGAGGAGCTGTCGCGTCTTGTGGGCAACCGCATGGATGTGTTTCGCTCAGCACCGTTTTTCATCGAACTGGTTCCGCAGGGCATAGACAAGGCTCAGTCGTTGCTCCGCTTGCTTGGCAAGCTCAACCTCTCGCAGCAGGATCTCATGGCCTTCGGCGATGGCTACAACGACCTGTCCATGCTCAAGCTCGCTGCCATGGGTGTGGCGATGGAGAACGCTGCTCCCGAGGTGCGTGCCGAGGCCGACTGGGTGACGCTCTCCAACGAGAACGACGGCGTGGCTCACGCCCTTGAGCAGTGGAACATGCTCTAAGAACAAGAAATCTTAAAGAAATAGGGACAATGCTTAGATAGCGGCTTTAGGCCTCTCATTTAAAGCATTGTCCCTATTGTCTCTATTGTCTTTTAAAACAGCTCAATAGGCTTTCAACCTTTCCATTGTCTTAAAAATCTAATTGTCATCCTGGTCGTCTGCCGGTGGAGCAAGGGCAGCAACCTCGTCAATGTCGATGAGCTGCGGCAGCGGGTTCTTGTCGCTCTGCTTGGCTCCGAGCTTTTGGAGCTTGGCACAGGTCTGCAGGATGCTTTGGCCGCTGGGCTGAAGCTTGCGCTCGGCATCGTCGTAGGCTGTTGTGGCTGTCTTTAGCGCCTTGCCTATGGCGGTGTATTTTTTCATGAATTGTCCCACGCGGTCAAGCATCTCGTTTGCCAGACGGTAGACCTGCTCGTGGTTCTCGGCTTGACGTATCTGGGTCCATGTGAGCGAGATGATGCGCAGGGCAGCGAAGAGCGTCTGCTCATCGGCAATGAACACATTCTGTTCCATGGCCTTGCGCCACAGGTCGGGTTGGGCGTTGAGAGCCGTCCAGAGAGCGCCTGTGTGGGGGACGAACATGATGACGTAGTCCATGCGCACCTTGGGCGGCTGGACGTATGCCGAATAGTCTTTTGTCGAGAGCTCTTTGACGTGCTTCTGCAAGCTGTCGATGTGGATCTTGAGGAACCGCTGGCGGTCGGCCTCGTTGTCGGCGTTGGCATAGTCGAGGAAGGCGGTGAGCGACACCTTCGAGTCGATGATCACCTCGCGTCGCTGGTCGAGATGCAAGATGACATCGGGGCGCAGCGTTGCGCCATCGTCGGTATGCACCGTGTTGCCCTGCGCGTCGCGTATGACGGCCTGGGTGTCGTAGTGGATGCCGCGCACCAGACCCTGTGAGGTGAGCAACTCGTCGAGCACAGCCTCGCCCCAGTCGCCTTGCACCTTGCTGCCATGCTTCAGGGCGTTGGCAAGCTCCTCGGCACTCTTCTTGGCTGCCATGGCCTGTTGCATGCTTCGCTCAATGTTGTCTTTGAGCACGCTGCTCATCTCCGTCTGTTTGAGCGTGGTGTCGGCCATGGTCTGCTTCATCTTGTCAATGGTCTCGCGCAGAGGGTTGACAATCTGTCCGAGCTGCTGGTTGCTTGAGTCGGCAAACTCTTTCTGACGGTCTTTCAGCATGTCGGCAGTGGCGTTCTTCATCTGCTCGCTCATGCGGGCCATGGTTTCGTTGAAGCGCTGCTCCTGACCTTTCATGATGTCGTTCCAAGCCGCGTCTTTCTCGGCGAGGGCCTTTTGCTGTTGTGCCTCGGCTTCGGCCTTTGTCTTGGCAAGCAGATTGCCGGCTTCTTTCTTTGTGGTCTCCAGCTGTTCGCTTGCCTCTTTCTTTACGGCCTCCAGCTGCTGCTGCGCCTCTGCCTTGGTTTTGGCAAGCTGTTCGCTTGCCTCTTTCTTTAAGGTTTCAAGCTGATGCTGCGCTTCTGCCTTTGTTGCCTCAAGACGTTCGCTTGCTTCTCTCTTTGCGATGTCGAGTTGTTGTTGAGCTTCGGCTTTGGCGTTGTTCATGTTCTGCTGTGCCTCGGCCTTGGCGCTTTCCAGTCGGCGTTCGGCCTCCTCCTTTACAGCAGCCAGCTGTCTTTGCGCCTCGTCTTTTGTCTCGTCGGCCTGTTTTGTGAGCATCTCGTTTTTGGTGATGAGAGCTTGTTGACGGCTTTTCTGTGCAAGCCAACCAATGATGCAGCCCACGATGAGGGCCGCAATGCTTATTGCTATTTCCATGAAACGGTTCGTTTGTTTTGTTTAGAATGTGGTTTCCATATCCAGATATGGTTTCTTTATGCAAAAGTAAGCATTATTTTCCAACTAATGTGCTTCGACGCTTACATTTTATTCTTTTTGAACGTTCTTTAATGACAAATTGTAAATTTTCCCATTTTTGAAAACATAAAAATGGGCGTGTTATGATTGATTGTCGATGGAAACATGTAAATTTGCAAATCGAAAACCGACACAAACGGCAACAAACGAAAAACAACGAAAGAAAACGAGACAACAATAAAAGAAACAGCAGAACAAAAAAACAATTTAATAAAAGAACAATATGAAGAAAATTAGAGCTGCCGTAGTGGGTTACGGCAACATTGGCCGCTACGCCCTTGAGGCTCTTGAGGCTGCCAACGATTTTGAGGTGGCTGGCATAGTGCGCCGTCACGGTGCAGAGAACAAGCCAGCAGAGCTGGAACAGTATGAGGTGGTGAAGGACATTCGTGAGTTGAAGGATGTTGATGTGGCCATTCTTGCCACACCGACACGTTCTTGTGAGGAGTATGCGAAACAGATCCTGCCCCTTGGCATCAACACCGTCGATAGCTTCGACATTCACACCTCTATCGTCGACTATCGCCGCACCTTGCAGCCTATATGCAAGGAGCACGGAGCCGTGGCTGTCATTGCTGCCGGATGGGATCCGGGATCAGACAGCATCGTGCGCAGCCTGATGCAGAGCCTTGCACCCAAGGGCTTGAGCTACACCAACTTCGGTCCCGGCATGTCAATGGGACACAGCGTGTGCGTGCGCTCAAAGGAGGGCGTTAAGAACGCTCTCTCGATGACCATTCCAAAGGGCGAGGGCTTGCACCGCCGCATGGTGTATGTGGAGCTTGAGGACGGCGCAAAGCTTGAGGATGTGACGGCTGCCATAAAGGCTGATCCTTATTTTGCAAACGACGAGACTCATGTGTTTGCTGTGCCTTCTGTTGATGCTGTGCGCGACATGGGCCACGGCGTGAACCTCGTGCGTAAGGGTGTGAGCGGAAAGACACAGAACCAGCGTCTGGAGTTTAACATGAGCATCAACAACCCTGCCCTCACAGGTCAGGTGCTTGTGAACGTGGCTCGCGCTTCAATGAAACAGCAGCCCGGCTGCTACACCATGGTCGAGATTCCTGTTATCGACATGCTCGAAGGCGACCGCGAGGAGCTGATCGCTCATCTGGTGTAAGGACCGGTCGACTGACAAGAACAAGATAAGAACAAGATAGGGAAAGGCAGCAACCGATGCTCTTTTGTAAAGCTACGGTTGTTGCCTTTTTTTTGCATACCTACTTGTTTCAAAATTCTTAATCACAAAATTTCAAAAATCTTAATCACAAAATTTTGCCGTTTAATCATCTCAGAGCTACAAACAACCACAAAATAATGACGTTTAATCAATTGGACGAAAATGGCTATTTGCACAATTGCCTTTTTTTTCGTAATTTTGAAATCAGATAACAGATATCTAAACCCCACAATAGAACAAAACAATCTAATATGGCAACGGACAACAACATGACAAGCGCACTGCCTGACGGCACATTGCTGCGCAGCGCCACTACAACATACAAGATTGTAAGAACGTTAGGACAAGGCTCTTTCGGAATAACGTATCTTGCAGAGATGAACAATGACGGCACGGCAAACGCGTCAACGGCGGCTGTCTACGTCACGGTGAAAGAGTTCTTTATGAGCAAAATTAACGGACGTAAGGGAACAGCCGTGACAAACAGCGATGCTGAAGGCTTTTTCGATTATTACAAAAAGCGCTTTATCAAGGAGGCACAGAACCTGAAGAGCCTTAACCATGAGCATATAGTGAAGGTGGCGGAAGCGTTTGAGTGTAACGGAACGGCTTATTATGCCATGGAATATATTGACGGCGAAACGCTCAGAGGCCTAATCAGCCGCAAAGGGCGCTTGAGGGAACAAGAGGCTATCGACATTACCTTACAGGTGGCTGATGCTCTAAGCTATATGCACAACCGCAAGATGTTGCATCTTGACCTCAAACCGTCGAACATCATGATGCGCAGCGGTGAGGCTGTGCTCATCGACTTTGGACTGTCTAAGCAGTTTAACCAAAGTGGGGAGCCGGAATCGAGCACCACCATTGGGCTCGGCACGCCGGGATATGCTCCTATAGAACAGGCAAACTATCATGAGCACAGCGGATTGCCAGCAACGCTTGACATCTATGCCCTCGGTGCCACGATGATGAAGATGCTGACAGGCGTTGGTGAGATGCCAACGGCTTCAGATATCTTGAACGACGGCTTCCCGTTCGGCTTGTTCGCTCAGGCTGGCGTCAGTGAAAAGACAACTGCTGTCGTGAATAAAGCAATGGCGCCGATGAGCAAGGCACGTTACCAAACTGTTGAGGAGCTGGCACAGGCTCTATCTGGCAAAACGGGAAAAGACAACGAAGAAACGGAGATAAGAAGCAATGAAGAGAAAACAAGCTTCGGACGAATTGTCTCCACTCTGCTGACAATTGTGATTTGCATCGTAATAGGAGCGCTCGTCTTGAATTATGCTGTCGGTTCATGCAATGGCAGTGAAGGCAGAGACGACACCGCAGCAGTTGACGCACAAACCACCAGCAACAGCGGAAAAACAGAACAAGCAACATCACCAAAAGCCGTTGACCTCGGTCTGCCAAGTCGCACCCTTTGGGCTGACCGTAACCTCGGTGCTGCTGACATACATTCTGATGGACCACATTATGCTTTCGGCACCACTGTGTCTAAAGACGATTATCCAATGAATACAGGTGAAGAATTCGATGGCGAGGAAAGCATTATCGGAACCTCACACGATGTGGCAACTCAGAAACAGGGAGAGGCATGGCAACTGCCTTCAAAAGAACAATTTGAGGAGCTGATAAACGTGTGTTCGTGCAAGAGTGTGTCTGGAGGCTACGAGTTTACAGGACCTAACGGCAAAACATTGTTTTTTCCTGCTTCAAAAGGCAATGACGGTAACGGTTATTATTGGTCGGGGGAAAAAGGATATGTTTTAGAATTACAGGATGTGAATCAAGAAACTCCTACAATATATGTACAGTCTAATTTTGCTGCATATTGCGGCTTGTCAATCAGACCCGTTCGTCAAATGCGAAGCCATGCTGTCTATGGATTAGAATAAGAAAAAGAATCATTTAAAAAGTTTTAATTATGGAGAATAATAACAATCCCCTCATTACACTGCTGGTAGGCGCTATTGCAGCAGTGGTTGTAGCCCTTATATGGGCAGGTCTTTCAATTTGGTTGGAAAGCGAATATGCCGCAATAATGGCTTTAGGCATGGCCTTGATAGGCGGTGCTGTGAGGATGACAGTTCCCGAGAAATCGGTGCTCGGCGCAATAGTGGCTTTGGTGATGTGTCCTGCCGCCGTAGCGGTTTATAGCATTATGCTTGAGAGTTTCGGATATGAATATTCTGATGGCGACACGACGAAATATGTGTGGCTGATATTTGGCGCTATTGCAGGAGCGTTTATCGGTTACAACAAGCCAGAAAACAACTGATCGGTTTGATTGGTTACAATTAACAGATAAAATGGTGATGTGATAAATTTTTTTGTTAATTTTGCACCTTGTATTAAGATAACAAACGTTTATTTGTTTTATGGAATCCAATCTTAAAATAAACAAGGTAGAGCTGCGCAACCTTCGGATGGAGGACTACGATCAGCTGGCTGGTTCGTTCAAACGAATTTATGCAGACCATGATGTGTTCTGGACTCATGCCCAGATCAAGAAGCTTATAACCATCTTCCCCGAGGGACAGGTGGTCATTGTGGTGGACGACAAGATTGTGGGCTGTGCCCTCAGCATCATCGTCGACTATAACATGGTGAAGGGTGATCACACCTACGCCAAGGTGACAGGCAACGAGACGTTTAACACGCATAATCCTAACGGCAACATATTGTACGGCATCGAGGTGTTCATTCACCCCGACTATCGCGGTCTGCGATTGGGTCGACGCATGTATGAATATCGCAAGGAGCTGTGCGAGAAGCTTAACCTCAAGGCCATTATGTTTGGAGGTCGCATACCTAACTATTATAAGTATGCCGACACCATGCGCCCGAAAGAGTATATTGAGAAGGTGCGCTCACGCGAGATTTATGACCCGGTGCTCACGTTCCAGCTGTCGAACGATTTTCATGTGCGCCGCGTGATACGCAACTATCTGCCTAACGACGAGGAGTCGAAACACTGCGCAACGTTGTTGCAGTGGGATAACATCTACTATCAGCCGCAAACCGACTCGTATGTGGAGAAACGTCCAACGGTGAGAGTGGGTCTGGTGCAATGGCAGATGCGTCCTTATAAGGACGTGGACGACCTGTTTGAACAGGTGGAGTTTTTTGTCGACTCTGTGAGCGACTATAAGAGCGACTTCGTGCTCTTCCCCGAATATTTCAACGCGCCCCTCATGGCCAAGTTTAACGACATGGGTGAGGCACAGTCGATCCGCGGATTGGCGCAATATACCGAGCAAATCCGTGACCGTTTCGTGGAGCTGGCAATCAGCTACAACATCAACATCATAACAGGCTCCATGCCTTATGTGAAGGAAGATGGCGGACTGTACAATGTGGGATTCCTCTGTCGTCGCGATGGCTCTTACGACATGTACGAGAAAATTCATGTCACACCCGACGAGCAAAAGAGCTGGGGCTTGAGCCAAGGCAACCGTGTGCAGACTTTCGACACCGACTGTGGAAAGATTGGCATCCTCATCTGTTATGACGTCGAGTTCCCCGAGCTGTCGCGCATCATGGCTGAGGACGGCATGCAGATCTTGTTTGTGCCGTTCAACACCGACACGCAGAACGCTTATGCCCGTGTGAAGGTGTGTGCTCAGGCAAGAGCTGTGGAGAACGAGTGTTATGTGGCCATCGCGGGAAGTGTGGGTAACTTGCCGCGCGTTCACAACATGGACATCCAGTATGCGCAGTCGGCTGTGTTCACACCCTGCGACTTCGCTTTCCCCACCGACGGCAAGCGTGCCATGGCAACACCAGGCACAGAGCAGATCCTCGTTGCCGACTGTGACCTGACGCTCCTTAATGAGCTTCACACCTACGGCAGCGTGCGCAACCTGCGTGACCGCCGCAACGACCTCTATGAGCTGAGGATGAAGAAGGATAGATAACCAAACCCCATGTGGGCTTTCATATAAAAGCTTAAAAATAAAAACTCCTCCAAGGACAGCGATCCTTGAAGGAGTTTTTTTAGGTCTTGCTCTTTATGCGTCAATTGCAAGTTGCGTTATAGTTTCCAATGGAGGATATGCATGCAATTGGGGCATTTTATTTTCTCTTTATTGAACGTACAGGACATCCGAAATAATAATGTTGTGCTTGCAGTTCGATTTCCGACTTCTTGTCATTTTTGAAATATGTCAATACTGCTTGGCTGTCTTCTGGGTAGTATTGGGCTTGGAATAGTGATGTCCAATAGTAGCCAATTTCCCCCACTTTTTTCTTTACCCCAATGCTGGGTGAATAATATCCTGCTTTAGGGATAAATATGGATTTGCCATTGGTTCCTTTTACAGAAAGACCGTTTATGCCATTCACTGTTGTTGAGGCTATGTCGCAATTGTTGATAAGCTCAACCCAATCTTTGCCATTGGGTGTTACAGAACCGTCTTTCAGCACAAGCACAGATGTGTCATATTTCGTAGAGCCACGGTAATCTGTCAAACGATTTAAATTATTTATAATAAAAAAACCAGGAGACTTATCAAATGCTCCGTTGCCTGTTCCGTAGGTTTCGATAGGATCGCTGTCACCCCATGTATAATATGTGCCATATTCCTCGGGCTTTGTCGCACCGATGTTACATGTGGCCCATAGATTGCCGCTTGGCAAACCAAGGTCTACATAGGCTTCCTCCTGCTTAAGGTCATACGAGTAAGCTTTGCCCTTTTCAAATTTCTTGTTCGGACGGAACTTGAACACAACATCGTCTGTGCCTGTGTTTGCCGATTTTACGGTTACGGTAATTACTTTAGACGACAGGTCGGTGGGAGAGAGCATCATCCACACTGTCAGCAGCTTGTTTGCTTCGGTGGTTGAAACGTTGGTGAGGTTGAGGGTCACGCTGCCTGTGCTTTCTGTGGCTTTGATGAGCGACTCTTGGTTGAACAGATCGAGGTTGACCTTGGTGTCAAAACTTGCGTCGTCAGAAGACAGCGTTAGCTGCTTGTAGGTAAGCGTGTCCGCGATGCAGCCTTTTTTTTAATCATTATGCTTGTTACCTTTG
>UQTI01000022.1 GCA_900543975.1 uncultured Prevotella sp.
TACAATTGGAAATGTTGCAGTTTTTATCCGAATAATTTTGATGCGTCTGCCCTGAAATGAACCTCATTGTCATCGTACCCCGACCGAGGTACATGCGTACCCCGACCGAGGTACATGTGTACCCCGACCGAGGTACATGCGTACCCCGACCGAGGTACGATGACTTAAAGATACGTTTTCACTCTTCATTCTTCATTTCCAGAAGATTTTTTTTCAAAGGAACGAACTTATATCCCTTGTGTTTCAGAGTCTTGATCATCTGCGGCAGACGCTTATAGAACTTGTCGGTGCGTTGTGGCGACGTGCCGAAATGGACCATGAGCAGATGGCCGTTGAGAGAGTGGTCACGCTCATAAGCCATGAGGCGCTTCATGATGGTGTCGCTTGAGCGATAGTTCTTCATGTCGGGAGTGGTGTAGTCGGCGTTCGTGCCTGTGCCCGGTGTGAAATTGATGATTTGCAGTCCCATCTGCTTCGCCCATGAGCACACTGTAGAGTTGTAATACTCATAAGGAGGTATGAAGAACGGCGCTTTGTCCTTGGTAATGCCAAACTGAGCCAGCGTGGCGTAGCTCTTCATCATGTCGTCAACAAACTGTTGCTTGGTGACGAGCAGCGAGTCGCGGTTGTCCCATGTGGCATAGAGCAGATGTCCATAGCTGTGACTGCCAACATAATGGCCGTCAGCCACAAGACGACGCACCACGTCGGCATGCAGCTCAAAGAAACGTCCTGTGAAGAAGAAGGCACCCTTGATGTCGTTCTTCTTCAGCGTGGCAATGATGTCGTCGGCACCGTCGGCCCACTCGTCAGCTGTGAACACCAGCGATATGTTCTTCTTTGAAGGGTCACTCTTTATTATTCCACCCTCCTGTTCATACACGTTCTTGTCTTCAGCCAAGCCCGTCTGCTCCCGTCCCTCAGCCTCGTATGTAGAGAACGGGAAGGTGAGCGCCGCCGTGCCGTCCATGGTCGGCTCGTTGGTGCTGTAGTCGCTCCTGTTGTCAGGCTCACGCCCCGTAGCGAACTGAAGATTGTAGCGTAGACCGGTCCGTCGACCAGACCGCCGGTCGTCGTGCCTTTGTTCAGGTACACATAGCCCGAGTGGGGTTGAGTGGGGTAGGTGCCGCCCATAGGCAGCTCCACGATCATGCTTGTGCCCCACGGGTTGCAGCCGAGGAGCCAGTCGCGCAACGCGCCTTCCATCTCCTCGTATGTGCGGTCGCCCGTGAGCTGTCTGTAGAGGATACACTGTGTGAGCATGGCTGTCGTCAGGTTGTTTGAGCACCACACGCCCGGCACGCCCCAGAGGAACGGGTGGTTACGTCCGCGCTCGTAAGTGCGTTCTATGCCTGTGCGCAGGTTACGCACAAACTCGTCCTTCAGCCGCTTGTTGTCGGTGAGCTTGGCCACCTGATAGTGGCCCATGTTCATGAACGGATACCATTGATAATGGCGTGCGCTGTCGGCACCCATCCATGGTGTGAACGGCTCCCGTCGACCATACTCTACAGCCTGTGAGAGATAGCTCTTGTCGCCGGTCTGGCGATACAGTTCCATGGCCCCCAGCTCCATGTCGTCCACCCAGTTGTCCTCCTCATAGATGTAAGGCGACACCACCGACACCGTCTGTGCGTTGCCGGGCTTGTCCACGCCCACCTGATAGGCACCCTTCGCTTTGGCCCCGATTTTTGCTGCAAACTCGGGGTAGAAGGGCTTGAGAATTTGTGAGCCGAGCGCGAAGTCGCTCGCAAACTTGCCCGCTGTGCTTGCTGCTCCCATCGTGGCGTTCATGTATTTGCCGCGTTGTTGAGGCTTGCCGTCAACAAAATAGACCGGTCGGTCAGCGTTCTTGCCCCATCCATAGTCGGCAGGGTCATAGTTGGGCAGCTTCATGGCCACATGGTCACGGTCGTCAGCAATCTGGTTATACAGCTCACCCTTCTCAGGGTTCATGCGGTCGAGCCATTGCAGTCCCCAGTAGATCTCGTCCACGATGTCAGGAATGTCGTTGCTGCCCGGTGTACCGTCAGCCTTATACTGGTCAGCAAAGGCTGAGGGGTTCTGCATGTAGGCAAACATCATCTGGTAGATGGCGTTTGCCGACGTGGTGGTATATTGCAGCAGGTCGGCGGCGTCGTGCCATCCTCCCCTCACGTCGAGGTGCTGTCCTTCCTTTGTTGGGTGGTTCTTTATTATGCCGTCCTTCTGGTGACAAAAGTCTTTTATGTATGGGTTCCATCCGCACCGCTGCTGTCGCATGTAGCGCAGGGTGAAATCGGCGGTGCCGTGATAGACCTGTCCGTTTATCGGGAACACGTCGGATCGGCAGTTGCCTACCTTAATATAATAGGTGCCTTGCAGGTCGAGCGTGCTGAAGCACAGACGAAACGTGGCCTTCATGTTGCCGAGCGGTCCCGTGGCTCTGACGTTGTCAGAAGCGAGCACCACCTTGTCGGTGAAAGCATCTCTTATCTCGAACGTCTTCACCTCGGGCGTGTCCTCACACATCATCACAGCCACCTTCGTGGCTTTCGGCAGGTAGCCCAGCTGGTTTATGCGTATCCACTCGCCAGCCTGAGCGTCGGCCACGGCAGAGAGAGCAATGGCCAGCGTGGCCACTGCGTGTTTGAGCTTGTTTGTCATAACGGTCTTGTCGTATTGTTAGGAAAATAGAATGTTTAGGAGAATAGATTTTTTCGTGGTGTTTTATCTCACCCACACGGTGTAATCGGCTTTTCGTGGCTTTGCCTGTGCCGGCTCGTTAAGCGCATAGCCGAGCGCCACATGGCCAATGCCTTCATAATCGCCTGTGATGCCCCATTGTGCGAGGAGCTGCTTGCCCTCTTCCGAAGCGAACACCTCGCGTGCGCGGTGTATCCAGCAGCTGCCCAGTCCCACGGCATGAGCGGCGTTCATGAGGTTGCCCATCACGAGGCTGCCGTCATAAAGATATGTGGGACGGCTGCGGTCGGCAAGCACGAGCAAGATCACGGGTGCGCCGTAGAAGGGGTCAGATGTTACGCCCATGACCTCGGCGTTAAGCTGTGACAGACGGTCGCGTACCGCCTTGTTGGTTATCACCACGATGCGTGGCGACTGCATTCCTCTGCCTGTCGGCGCATACTCGCCAGCTTTCACCACCTCACTTATAAGTTGGTCTGTAGGCATGCGTGACGGGTCAAACGCCCTCACGCTGCGGCGTGTCTCAAGCACGTTAAGAGTTTCGTTCATATTGTTTGCTTTTTTTGTTTATCTCTCGCGAAATTACAAATAAATCTGTAATTCGGCAAGAAAATCTTGCCAGAATGCTTTATTCTGTGTATCTTTGCAAAAGCATTTGGTTCTCCACGCATCGTTGTGGTGCGGTGGAGCTAAGATGGGAATGCAGTGAGAGTCTGCAACTATACCCGTAGCTGTGTGTCCTTTGTATGAGGATAACCGACAGTGTCACTGGACGCAAGACCGTTTCAGACAGGTCTTGCTGCATGTCTGGGAAGACCGTGTTATCTTAAGGACGAAGTCAGAAGACCTGCCACTGCTGTAACGACAACCATGGTGTCTGCGGGATTACGGACACAGAAATCATAAGACATGACATTATTGAAAAGAATCTGCCTGATGACGTGCCTTGTCATCAACCTGCTTGTATGTGCCGTGACGGCCAATGCACAGATCATGCGACAGCATGCCGACTCTACATACCACATCAAAGAGGTGGTGGTGAAGGGCAAGCGTGAGACCACGCCGCAACAGGTCATCTCACGGGCACAGATAGAAGCGCTGCCGTCAAGCTCGGTGGCTGACGCTTTGAAATATCTTGCTGGTGTGCAGATAAAAGACTATGGCGGACTGGGCGGTCAGAAGACCATAAACGTCAGGTCGCTCGGCTCGCAGCATGTGGGCGTATATCTCGATGGCGTGCGCATAACCAATGCGCAGAACGGCACCGTGGATCTCGGCAAGTATTCGTTGACAACCCTGGAGAGCGTGTCGCTCTTCAACGCCAACAAGACGGAGATGCTCATGACGGCCACCGAATATGCTTCGGCATCGACGGTGTATCTGCGCACGCACAGGCCCGACTCTACGTCGCTCACCGCCTCTTACCAGAACGGGTCGTTCGGCACGCACAAGTTGGCGGCAACATGCAGCTACAAAGACTGGGGCTTTATTGACGCCGCCTACACACGCACCAAGGGCAACTACCCCTTCTCCTACCACACGCAATATGAGGACACGACAGGCACGCGGCGCAACTCGGACATAACGATGTTCCGCATCGAAGGTTGTGCCTTCTGGAAGGGCTTGCAGTGGCATACCTATTATTTCAACTCTGTGCGCGGACTGCCGGGCGGAATAGTGCGGCGCCTGTCTGACACCTACACCGATGTGGGACGTGAGTGGGACCGCAACTTCTTCTCACAGCTCACCTACCGCGAAGAGTTTGGACGTCTCGGCTTGAGAGGCATCGTGAAATATGCCAACGACTACCTCCACTATCGCTCCGATTATCCTGAAAACATATCGGTGCACAGCAACAACAGGTATCACCAACAAGACGTTTATGGTGCAGCGGCGGCCTCTTTGCGCCTGGGACGCTTCGGGCTGTCGGCATCGACAGACCTCAGATGGTCGGATCTGACAACCGATGTGAAGAATTTTCATTATGTCTACCGCATGGACAGCAAGACATCACTGTCGGCGTTTTACAGCCATAACGGACTGAACGTCAACCTCAGCGGCCTCTACACCCACGTCAGCGACCACACCTATGGCACGACGAAGCCCCTGAGCAAGATGACATGGAACGCCTTGGCTTCTTACACTACTGGTCCCTGGACGCTGCGCACGTTCTATAAGAGCGTGTTTCGCGCACCGACGCTTAACGACCTCTACTACACGTTGGTGGGAAACCGTAACCTGAAGCCAGAGTATACGAAGCAGTTTGATGTGGGCGTGGTCTACAAGACCAACTGTCTCGACCTGCAAGCCGACTTCTATTATAACCATGTGGAGGACCGCATAGTGTGTCTGCCGCTGAAGGGGTCGTACCAATGGACCATGCTCAATTATGGCTACACGCGCTGCATGGGTGTGGACGTGACGATGAACGCCCACTATAAGGCCCACTCGCTCCTGCTTACAGGCACGTTCCAAGACGACCGCAACAGGACGAACCCGAAGGAGGATGCTTATAACGACTACATTGCCTATAGTCCGAAATGGTCCTTCACCGCTGTCTATTCGTTCCTCTACAAGGGCTGGACAGCTTCGTTGAGCCACATGTTTGTGGACAAGCGCTACTGGACGGCAGAGAACGCCATCGATGACCCGCTGAAGGCATACAACTGTACCGACGTGAAGGTGGGTTACAACTTTCTTCGCCATTACACCGTTGAGGCCGAGTGTCAAGACCTCTTCGACGTGAGATATGAGATGATTCAGCGATGGCCCATGCCAGGCAGACGATTTGCGGTGACGTTTAAATATAAAATGTAGCAACTCTCGAAAAACAGAGGAGAGAAAACCCAAGAAGGGATAACAGATTTTTAAAGCGGAGAAAACAGATTTTCAAAGCATAGATAATGTTTTTCAAAGCATAGATAATGTTTTTCAAAGCAGGGACAGCAAACAATAAAAGCAGAGATAACGATATGATAAAAAAGCTCTTATATATTATTATGGTGGTGCTGCTCGCCTCATGTGGCAGCGACGACCCAAGCCCTTCACCTGGAGGAAAGCCTGACGAGCCGGGAGGAGAGACGAAGCCAACATTGCTTGGTGAGAACCTCATTGTCTGTAATGAGGGCAACTGGCAGTCGGACAACGGACAGCTGTCGTTCTATGACGGCACAACGGGCGTGATGACCAACAAATGGTTCCGCAAGGTGAACGGCTCAAAGATTGGTGACACGCCAAACGACATCTTGCATGTCAACGACACGCTGATAGCCATCACCGTCAACTGGTCCAACATCATACAGTATATCCACCCCGACGGCACGGCTTGCGGAGCAACGGAGAACGTGCCCAACAACCGCCGCATGTGTAGCGACGGGAGGTATCTCTATGTCACGTCTTACGCCCACAAGTGTGGCTCGCAGACCTTCACCCGTGGCTATGTGGCGAAGATAGACCTCAAGACCAAGGATGTGGTGGCCACCTGTGAGGTGGGGTGGGAGCCTGAAGGCATACGTCTCTACAAAGGGGTGCTCTATATTGCCAACACGGGCGGCTACTCGTTCAGCGAGACCACCCACGACCATGAGACCACCGTGTCGCTCGTTGACAGCGAGACGATGACACTCATCCGCAACATCGACACGGGCTGCATAAACCTCTATGGTGAGATATCGCAGGCGGGCAGGTATCTGTGCATCAACTCGTGTGGCGACTATTATGACGTGAAGCCACGCATGCTGATCTTCGATTGCGAGACCAACACGTTCAACGTGCTCGATTTCCCCTGCACCTACAACACCACCGATGGCGAGCTGTTCTATGTGGTGGGATCGGAATATTCTTATTACACCAACGAGTATAAGTATTATCAGCGAACCATCAACCCAGCAACGATGGAGGTGAAGGAGGGTGTGGTCAACGATGTCGTGACAAAGAAGCTGAGCGAGCTGACATCGCCCTACGAGATCTACATCTCGCCTTACACACATAACATCTATTTCACCGACGCAGGAAGCTATGCCTCTGCCGGCTATCTTTATGGCTACACCATGAAGGGTGAACAGCTGTTCAAGCCGCAGAAGGTGTATATCAACCCCGCGCACATCTTGGCTCTGCCTGTGTATGGGAAATAAAGAAAAGGAAGAAAACAAAAAAGTTATGATAAAAAATATTCTTACATCAATGTTTTTAGCCACGGCGATGGGTGTGTCGGCACAGACACAACAGGTCACCGTGGTGGAGCTGCATCCCGCCCCGGGACAGTTTGTCAACACGCTCCCTGCTGCCACAGCCGAGACAACACATGAGGAGGTGTGTGAGGCGGCTACGGAGAGTCTGGCTGACGAGGAGCTGATTCACCTCGGAACCTACGGAGGCTACATCACCGTTCAGTTTGACCACCCCGTGCAGAACAAGAAAGGGTCCGACTTCCGCATCCTCGGCAACGGGTTCTATGCTGCCTCCGACCCTGTCTACGGCAGCGAGACCATAGGCGGCAGCTTCGAACCGGGCATTGTGTATGTGGGCGTGGGCGATGACGTGAACACATGCAAGTGGTATGAGTTGGCGGGTTCCGAATATTACACCTCTGAGATTCACGACTTCTCCATAACCTACCACAAACCCACGGCAGAGAGCGGTGACCATAAGCTGCCGTTCTCCACCTTCGACAACTACATCAAGTGGGAGGCGACATGGACAGCGAAGGATGGCACGAAGCGCGACTCGACAGGCTATCACATGAAAAACTCGTTTCATAAGCAGACCTACTGGCCGCTGTGGGAGGAGGGTGAGACGCTGACGTTCAAGGGTGGCAAGCTCCCAAACAACGCCATTGACCAGTCGGGCAAAGGTTCCTACTGGGTGCTCTACCGCTATGCCAAGGATTCTTATGGCTATGCCGACGCCTCGCTGAACAAAGACCAATATTCGACGTTCGACATCGACTGGGCTGTAGATGAACAAGGCAACCATGTGGACCTCGCGGAGATCAACTACATAAAGGTGGTGACGGGCATCTTCCAATATTGTGGCTGGCTGGGTGAGACCTCAACAGAGGTTGCTGGCTTCGTTGACCTGCACCTTGTGCCGGGTTATGACGATGACCCGATAATCATTCCTGTGAAGCAGCGTCCCACAGGTGTCGCTTCCGTGCGTGCTGACGGCAAGGACGATGTGCGCTATTATGACCTCACTGGCCGTAGGGTGGTGAACCCCACGCGTGGCATCTACATAAGCAACGGAAAGAAGATAATGATAAAATAGAAAAAAGTCGTTATCGGTTTTTTAGACAAGAAAACGTATTACATTAAAACATTAAAATTATTTTTATGAGAAAATTTTTTACTCTTGCAGCATTGTGCCTCGCAGCACTGTGTGCCAACGCACAGGATGAGGCTGGTTACACCATCCGCACACTGACATTTGAGGATGCCGACTTTAAAGGTGACCACCCTACGTTCGGTGGCGAAAAAAGCTGGTCATCGCTGATTGACGAACCTCAGTATGGCGGCCCAATGCTTTATGGCACAGGTGGTGGCGTTAGCTCTGAAGAAGAGGCTTACAAGTGGACCGACGAAAACAACACATGGCTCTCAAACACACTTTCTGAGGGTTATGGTACATGGTGCTATTGGAGCGGTGGTCACGCCATCTCCAACTATGCTTCTGCTGACATTGAAAGCAATGGCGGCTTCAATTCGCAGCTTACCGTTTTCAAGAAGAGCGATGATCTGGAACTTGTGCGCACAGGTGGCGGACACAACGGTTCTGACAACTTCGCCGTTCATTATGGCTATGCAGACAACTCTGGTTTCGGTCTTACCGAGGCTTCTCTTCCTGCATTAAAATTTGCCGACGGCACAGCAAGGGTGATCGACCACATGTATGTCAACAACATCTGCTATGCGCTCAACTGCTACATGAACGGCAATGGCCTTACCGCAAAGATTGGTCCCGACGACTGGGTGGCTATCGTGGCAACAGGCTACAATGGTGACGAGAAGACGGGCGAGGCAAAGATCTACCTCTGCAACGGTCCTGAGAACATTGTTACCGACTGGACAAAGTTTGATCTCTCGGGTCTTGGCAAGGTTACAAAGGTGACGTTCAACGTGAAAGGCTCAAGCGACAACGGCTATGGCTTCTCTCAGCCCGCCTACTTTGCTTATGACGATGTTGCTGTGCGCTTCGATGTCTCTACAGGCATCAACAGCGTCAAGACCAACAAGCCTACCGACAACGCCTACTATGACCTTCAGGGTCGCCGCATCAACGGTCCTCAGAAGGGAATGTACATACACAACGGAAAGGTTTATGTGAAATAACTCAAAAAGCGGGGAATGAAAGAATGCTTTCACTCCCCGCTTTTTGAATTTTGAATTTTGAATTTTGAGTTTTGAATTTTGAGTTTTGAATTATTGCGGCGGCTGCCGCAATTTTGAGTTTTGAATTATCGGCTTTCAGCCGATTTTGAATTAAAGAATTTTGATTTTCCTAATTCAAAACTGAACAATTCCTAATTGCGGCAAAGCCGCAATAATTCAAAACTCAAAATTCAAAATTCAAAACTGCGCGAAGCGCAAAGCGCTTCGCGCTTAAAACTCCATCCCAGCCTATGCGTCACTCCTTTTCTTCCCAGTGAGCGCACGATGTAGACACCATCGGGAAGATCTTTAACGTTTATCTTTGTGCCATTGTATGGGCGTGTTGCCACAATGCGACCGTAGATGTTTTCGATGGTTATAAACTGAGCATCAAGGGTGGATCCTTTGGGCGGCACCGTTATGAAGGTGTTGTCGCATGGGAGCAAGGGGTTGGTGGCGAGAGCTGCTGCTCCATAACCCGCTGCTGCTTCATAACCTGCTGCTCCTTTATCCATCGAAGCGGTAGCATCGTAACCGGCCAGGTCATAGCCTGTAGGTTCTATGCCTTCCTGCTGCAAGGGTGCGCTCTCGTTGCCGTAGCGGTCGGTTGCTGTTACGGCATAATGGCGTGAAGGGTCTGTGGGGATGGCAAGTTGCCAACGTTGCAGACGTGTGGCGATGAGGTTCTCTGCCTTTTCCGTGTTGACGGGGTAGGAGCGTGACGAGTAGACGTTGTAGCGTGTCATCACCGTGTCGCGGTCGGCAGGTGTCCATGACAGCACGCTTGTGGTAAGCCCGTCTTTTCCTTTTGCTTCTTGGGTTGTTATGGTGAGCGCCGATGGGGTGGCGGGTGTCTTTGCCCGCTCCCATGTCATCGGCGGAATGAGGGCTGGCGTATGGTCAAAGCGCGATGCGAAACTGTAGATGCCCTTGGTGTTGTCGGTGAAAAACTTGGAGCGGAAGAAGGCATGTCCCATGCCGTAGGAGCGCAGCACCTCCATCTCGCGTGTAATGTCGATGAGGGGCCAGTTTTTCTCGCGTGGCGACATGAAATAGATGCCGAGGCCCGGTGCTATGATGCGGCCGTGGCTCTGCTCTGCCCAGTCGATGGCGAAGGGGTAGAAATGGTTGTCGCGAAAATACATCATGGGGAACAGCTCGTCCATCAGTCCGTCGCGAAGCCATCCCTGTGCATCCTGGCACACCCTGGTGTAGGCGTTCCAGCCGTTGCTGCAATAGCGTGACAGGTCGTCGGCCTTGCCTATGGGTGAGCAGCTCATCTTTACCCATGGCTTCAGGGCCTTAACCTTCATCGACACCTTGCGCACGATGTTGGTGATGAAGCGGCGTCCCTGTTCGCGGCTCACCTTTATGTTCCATGTCTCTGGGTAACGAATGTAGTCGAGGTGTATGCCGTCGATGTCGTAACGACGGGTTATCTCGTCACACAGACGAGCGATATAATCGGCTGTGCCTTGCTTCTCAGGATCCATGAAGCCGTCGGGGCCAATCTTCTTTATGAGCTTGGGGTAGCGTCGGCGCAATGTGCGGCATCCTAAAGCGTCCCATTTGCCCACGGGTATGGCGACCACCCATGCGTGTAGCTCCATGCCACGATGGTGACACTCGTCGATGGCAAACTTGAGCGCGTCATATCCCGGACTCTTGCCCGGACATCCCGACAGACATCCGTCCCATGGCTCCAGCTGCGAGGGATAGATGGTGGTGGCGCGTATGCGTGTCTGCAACAGCACGGTGTTGATGCCTGCTTGCTGCAAGCGGTCGAGGATGTGGCGCATCTCTTGCTTCTGCTTCTCTATGGACCGTGCCGACTGGGCGTAGCAGTGGGGCCAGTCAAGTCCGCCGATGGTGGTGAGCCATACCGCTCTCACCTCATGCTTGGGTTGAGGCCCACTAAACGTTGCTGTCTGTGCCTTGGCTGTGACTGAGAACAGTGAGCAAAC
Organism: uncultured Prevotella sp.; assembly: GCA_900543975.1. Lineage (GTDB taxonomy): Bacteria > Bacteroidota > Bacteroidia > Bacteroidales > Bacteroidaceae > Prevotella. Next base: position 11,015 of record UQTI01000022.1, read on the forward strand.
GATAATGCTCCACATTGCAAGCACCGTTAACGTGTGCCATGTCGTTTTCTTTTCTTTCATATCGTGCAAAATTAATGAAAAAAAGACGAAACCCTTGCGTTTTTGTCATAAATAAAAATTTTTATCTGATGCCTTGGAAGGTAAGGATAAGACATCAGCATAAATAACTTGCGTAATGTTGTTGCGTCTCAGATATATTTTGTAATTTTGCATGTCAATTTAAAACCTACAAGTCGTTTCTTGTAAGAAAACGTTATAAAAACGTGGGCGGTGACGATAATTGAAAACGAAACAACAATAAATTTAAAAAAATGATATCTTTCACTCTCAGCTTGTTAGCATTGATCGTAGGCTATCTGGTCTACGGAAAGTTTGTAGAACGAGTGTTCGGCCCCGATGACCGCCCCACGCCCGCCGTGTCAAAAGCCGACGGCATCGACTATGTGGTGTTGCCAGGCTGGAAAATATTTATGATCCAGTTTCTTAACATCGCTGGCACAGGCCCCATCTTCGGCGCCATCATGGGTGCATGGTATGGTCCTGTGGCTTATCTGTGGATTATGCTTGGCTGCATCTTTGCAGGAGCCATGCACGACTATATGATCGGCATGCTCTCTGTTAGAAATGGAGGTGTGGGTCTGCCCGAGCTTGTGGGCAAGTATCTTGGCAATCGCACAAAGAAGGTAAACCTTGTGTTCACCGTGTTGCTGCTCATGATGGTGGGCGTGGTCTTTGTGTACAGTCCGGCAATCATTCTCCACGGCATCGGCGGTTCCGTGATGATGTGGATAGTTATCATTTTTATCTATTACATCATTGCCACCATGCTCCCCATCGACAAGATCATAGGCAAGGTCTATCCGCTTTTCGCCTTCTCTCTCTTGTTCATGGCTGTGGCGCTGATGATAGGTCTGTTTGTGAAGATGCCGCAGCTGCCCGAACTGTGGAGCGACCTCAGCAAGAGCAATCTCAACAGCACCCCAACATGGTTAGGCACAGATAGTTACATGTCTAAGAACCCGCTGTTCCCATGCCTCTTCCTCACCATCGCCTGTGGAGCCATCAGCGGGTTCCACGCCACACAGAGTCCGCTCATGGCCCGCTGCATGAAGAGCGAGCGCTACGGTCGCCCCATCTTCTACGGCGCCATGATAACCGAGGGCATCGTGGCTCTCATCTGGGCCACCGTGTCGATGTATTTCTTCTATTATGGCGGTTGGCGCGAGGTCGTGCCTGCTGCTGTGGCCGACCAGTTCATAGCTCAAGCCGATGGCGGCAAGTCGCTCATCCAGTTCTTCTCCGCTCCCGAGGTCGTGGAGCATGTGTGCTCAGGATGGCTCGGCATGTTTGGTGGCTTGTTGGCACTTCTCGGTGTTGTGGCAGCACCTATCACCAGTGGCGACACCGCCTTCCGTAGCGCCCGTCTTATCGTTGCCGAGGCGTTGGGCATAGACCAGCGTGCCATACGCCGCCGTCTCTATATCTGCATTCCTATGTTCGTTGCTGCCGTGCTCTTGCTTGTGTGGCAGATGGAAAACCCTGACGGCTTCAACGTTATCTGGCAATATTTTGGTTGGGCGAACCAGACGCTCAGCGTGTTCACCCTGTGGGCGCTCACCGTCTATCTCGTGGAGCAGAAGAAACGTTATGTCATGACGCTCATCCCCGCCCTGTTCATGACCACCGTGTGCTCAACGTTTATCTTCGTGTCAAACCAGGCGTTCGGTCTGCAAGGATGGGTTGGCTATGGTCTTGGTCTCGCTGTCTTTGCCGTGGCTATAATATGGTTTGTTTGGTGGAAGAAGCACGCTGCTGTGTGAAAAAAAACAGAATAATAAGCTAAAATATAATTTTCTGCCCTTTTGGGCGTTATATATAATAAGGTGAGGCGACATGCACTGGTGACATGCCGCCTCATTGATGTTTACACCTTATTTTAAACAGGAATATTTTAAACAAGAAAGATAAGTATGATGAAGAAACTTTACGCATTGGTTGCCGCGCTGATGGTGTCGGTAGCCGCAAACGCACAGTTTGAGCAAGGAAAAATTTATATGAACGGTTCGCTCACTGGTCTCAACATGAGCTACAGCGGCAACACAAAGTTTAACATGGGTGCTTCGGGTCAGATGGGTTACATGGTGGCCGACGACTGGCTCGTTTACGGATCGCTGGCTTACAACCACTATGGCTCAAAGGACATCAGCGACACCTACTCGTTTGGTGTTGGCGGCCGCTACTACATTGAGCAGAACGGCATCTATCTCGGCATGAACTGCAAGCTGGCTCACGCCAAGGGTTACACCGATGTGATGCCTGGCTTCGAGGTGGGCTATGCTTACTTCCTCAGCCGCACCGTGACCCTTGAGCCTGCCATCTACTATGACCAGTCGTTCAAGAGCCACAGCGACTATTCGACCGTTGGCTTCAAGGTGGGTATCGGCGTTTATCTGTTCAACGACTAACGGCCACTGATGATAGAACAAAACTATCCCTCACAGCTTCTCGACGATGCTGTGGGCGAATTGTCAAAGTTGCCTGGCGTGGGACGTAAGACAGCCCTGCGCCTGGCACTCTTCTTGTTGAGGCAGAGCACCGACAGCGTCGACGCGTTTGCCGGAGCGATAAGCAAGATGCGGCATGAGGTGCGCTATTGTCGTGTGTGTCACAACATCAGCGACACCGACATCTGTCCCATCTGCGCCAACCCCAAACGCGACACTCGCACGATATGTGTGGTGGAGAACATTCGCGACGTGATGGCGGTGGAGAACACGCAGCAGTATGGCGGCCTCTACCATGTGCTCGGTGGCGTAATCTCACCAATGGACGGCGTGGGACCTTCAGACCTTGCCATCGACTCGCTCGTGGAGCGTGTGGCCAGCGGCGAGGTGGAGGAGGTCATCCTGGCGCTCAGTCCGACGATGGAGGGCGACACCACCAATTTCTTCATATCGCGTAAGCTCGCACCTTATGATGTGAGGATAAGCGTCATCGCGCGTGGCATCTCCGTGGGCGATGAGCTGGAGTATACCGATGAGGTGACGCTTGGACGTGCCATCATCAACCGAACAGAAATGAAAAAAGACAAATGAAACGTACACAACACATCCTTTTCATAAGTGCCGTTGTGCCTCTCACCATAGTGGCGTTGGCTGTCGTGCTCTTTGAGACCGACCTTCTGCCCTGTGGCGTGCTCCGAGGTCAACAGGTCAACTTCGAGTTTGTGGCAGCGGTGGCGATGGAGATCCTTACCGTCGCCTTCATTCCTCTGGCCTTGAAACTCTTTAAGCTGCGTGCTGTGGCTAAGCGTCTGCGCACACCCCAGGCCTTGCTCTGCCTTGGTTCTCTGCGTCTGGCCATGCTCACGGTGCCCATGGTTGTCAACACCCTGCTTTATTATCTTTTCATGAATGTCGCCTTTGGCTATCTGGCCATCATCCTGGCGCTGTGTATCTTCTTCGTGTTCCCGTCAATGTCGCGCTGTGAGGCAGAGGTTGGCATGGGTGGAGATGAAGATGGGCTTGGCGATGCAGCCGGCGAACCGGCCGATGCAGCCGGCAATCATGCCGATGCAGCCGGCGAGCTTGGCGACAACAATGAAGGCAAGTCAGCACTTTAACACGCTTTTCCATTGAAACTCTCTGTAATTATTGTCAACTACAACGTTAAGTTTTATCTCGAGCAATGTCTGTTGTCGGTCTTTAAGGCGACAAAAAACATTGCTACGGAGGTGTTTGTTGTTGACAATCACTCGCGCGACGGATCGGTCGATTATCTCACCGACCGCTTTCCTTCAGTCAACATTATAAGCAGCAACCACAATCTCGGTTTTGCACGCGCCAACAACATTGCCATCCGACAATGTTCGGGCGACTATGTGCTGTTGCTCAACCCCGACACCATCGTTGGCGAGAACGCTCTCGACGAGGTCGTGGCGTTCATGGATGCCCATCCTAAGGCAGGAGGGGTAGGGGTGTGTATGCTCAAGGTAGACGGCACACCTGCCATGGAGTCGCGCCGCGGCTTCCCAACACCGCTAACCGCCTTCTACAAGATGAGCGGTCTGTGTGCCCGCTTCCCTAAGAGCCGTCGCTTCGGCCATTATTATATGGGTTACCTGCCGTGGAGCAGCGCCGAGCGCATAGAGGTCATCAGTGGGGCTTTCTGCATGGTGCGTCATGAGGCTCTCGACAAGATAGGGCTGCTCGATGAAGATTTCTTTATGTATGGCGAGGACATAGACCTTTCGTATCGTCTGCTTAAGGGGGGCTATGAAAACTGGTATGTGCCGGCCCGCATTCTCCATTATAAGGGTGAGAGCACGCACAAGTCGTCGTTTGCTTATGTCCATGTGTTCTACGATGCCATGTTCATCTTCTTCCGAAAACATTATGGCCACTTGTCCTTGCTCTTCAGTGTGCCCGTCAAGGGTGCCATCTTGGTCAAGGCCACGGCAGCTCTGTTTAAGATGCTGATTGGGCGTGTGCGAAAGAGCTTGGGTTTCTTCAGTCGTAACAGGGTGGCAACAACGTCTTATGTCTTCATTGGCTGTAACGATGCTCTTGAGCGTTGTCGCAAGATAGCGCGCAAGAAAGGTCTCGATGCCACGTTCCATGAAGGCACGGCTGAAAGCTTGCCCCGTGGACATGTGGACATGCCGATGCCTAAGGGCGATGTGGTGGCGGTCTACGATGTCTGCTCTTATAGCTATGAACAGATCTTCGACATCTTTGCTAACGACGACAACAAGGACGTGGGCATTGGAACTTTCGACAAGACAACAGGCACGATCATAACATGTGAGGAGGTGCTGAGATGAACAGGGACGAGAAAAAAGATATAAGCCTTCAAGAGGATATGAGCCTTAACGCAGAAAGGGGCCTTAATGCAGAAAAGAGCCTTAACGCAGAAAAGAACCTTAACGCTGAAACGGCCATGGCTGTTGTTCGTCTCCGAGCAATGGAACCCGAAGACCTCGATGCTCTCTACCGCATAGAGAACGACCGCGACGTGTGGGATGTGGGAGAGAACAACGTGCCTTATTCGAGATACATCTTGCACGATTACATTGCCAACGCCTCGGCAGATATTTATGCCGACAAGCAGGTGCGCATGGTTGTGGAGAACGAAGAAGGCCAACTGGTGGGCGTTGCCGATGTGGTGAATTTCTGTCCATCTCACGCAAGGGCAGAGGTGAGCATCGTTATTTGTCGCGAACACCGGAAAAAAGGCTACGCAAGGGCTGCGATAAGGCAAATTATGGAGTATGCTCTTCGTACGCTTCATCTCCATCAACTCTATGCCGTTGTGCGTGAGGATAATATGCCGTCTCTGAATCTGTTCTCGTCGCTTGGCTTTAAGAGCAAAATGGTGCTTGAAGACTGGCTTTTCGATGGCAAAGACTACCATAATGCGGTGGTAATGCAATTTTTTTTGTAAAAAAGTTGTCGAAAAATTTGGTGGGTTACTAAAAAATGTCTACCTTTGCACTCGCTAAAACGAAATGACGCGATTTGAATGGTGCGTTAGTTCAGTTGGTTAGAATACATGCCTGTCACGCATGGGGTCACGAGTTCGAGTCTCGTACGCACCGCAGAAAGCTTCAATCTGAAAAGGTTGAGGCTTTTTTGTTGCATCTACATTTTAACGATTAAATGGTTTAACGATTTAATAATTTAATGGTTTAATTGTTTAATAATATTTTTCTATTATGCTCGCAAAGCTTTGCTTTGCTTGTTTTTAAAACATTAATGCCCATCAATTATCCATTAATTATCATTAAAACGCGCATCGTGCGGTTTTTCATTAATGTTTAATTAATGTTCAATTAACGGGCATTATAAAACATTAATGCCCATCAATTATCCATTAATTATCATTAAAACGCGCACCGCGCGGTTTTTTATTAATGTTTAATTAATGTTCAATTAACGGGCATTAATGTTCTGAACAAAACGCGCAAAGCGCGAAATAAAATTATTAGCACACAACAATAATATATGAGCCTAAACAGGGAAATAATGAAATCTCTATTTTATTCCCCTTTCGTTCAACGCCTTGCTATATTTTGCTGCGTTCTGTAGATGCTCCTTATAAGAGCGGGCAAAGTTGTGTGTGCCACTGAAGTCTTCCTTTGCGCACATGTAGATGAAGTCGTGGTTCACATGGTTAAGCACGGCATCGATGCCGGCAACCGAAGGAATGCGGATGGGGCCTGGGGGTAAGCCAGGGTTGACGTAGGTGTTGTAGGGACTCTTGATGTGCAGCAGATTGTTGTATATGCGCTTAAGGTCGAAACGCTTCCACGCATATTTGATCGTGGGGTCTGCTTGCAGCGGCATGCCCTCGGGATATTCGGCATTGCGGAGCATCAGACGGTTATAATACATTCCTGCCACCATAGGCTTCTCCTCGTCGTTCGCCGTCTCCTCGTCCACGATGCTTGCCAGTGTTATCACCTCGTTGGGTGTGAGCTTCATCTGTTGCGCCTTCACCGTGCGGTCGCCCTCCCAGAAGCGTTTGCTCTCTTTCTGCATGCGGTCGAGCAGACGCTCCACCGATGTGTTCCAGTAGATGTCGTAGGTGTTTGGTATGAACATGCAGGCAATGGTCGCTGTGTCGTAGCCATATTTCTCGCATGTGGCCTCGCTGGTGAGCGCTTTGGCAATGTCGGCGCTGTCAACCATCAGTCGTTTTGACAGTTCGGCGGCCAGCTTGTCGAGCGTGCGAACGGACGGCACGGTCAGGTTAACAGGTGTCTGCTGCCCGTTTCTCATGTGGCGGAACGTCTGCAAGGCTCCTGTTGACGGCTCGATGGCGTAACGTCCTGTGCGCACATGCGAGGCGTAGCTTGTGGCGTTGGTGAGGAGCTTGAAAGCAGCAAGCGAGTGGCTTGCCGAGACATCAGACAGCTTGGTGTAGACCGAGTCGATGTTGTCGTCGTCGTCTACATAAACATAATGTGTCTCGCCGTCCTTCGACATGGACGAGAAAAAGTAGTAGTAGCCCACACCTGCTGCCATCACGGCACAGGCTGCTGCTGCCACCGCACATTTCTTTATAAGGTTCTTTTTCATGTTCGTCTTTTTTATGTTTTTCTTGTTTTTTTTTCTGTTTGTTCTCTTTCTTTTTTCTGTTTGTTCTCTTTCTTTTTATCTCCTTTTCAATTTGCAAAAGTAATCTTATTTTTTCATATATCGCTCTTTTTGTATGTTTTATATTGGGGTTGCAATGTTTAATTGTTGCTGAATTATGATAAAATGTTACAAAAAATGAGAAAAATACAAACAAGTGTTAATGTTTGGCCATGGTGATAAACTTTTATGCGTCTTGTTGCATCTAATAGCCACATGACATTAATTATCGACAGAACTAATTTATCAAGAACATAAGATGAAGACATTTTCAAAAACATGTGTGGCTGTAGCCCTCCTTCTCGCCTCGTTTTCTCAGGCAGAGGCACGTCAATGGACGTTGGGCGACTGCGTTAACTATGCCCTTGCCAACAACATATCGTTGAAGAAAACCAAGGTGCAGCAGCTTACAGCTCTTGAAGACGTGAAACAGAGTCAGGCGGCGTTGCTTCCGTCGCTTGATTTTTCTACTTCTCAAAACATCACTTATCGTCCGTGGCCGGAAAGCGGACGCCAGACTGTTGCCAACGGATATGTGCAGTCGAGCGTGGACAAGACCTATTATAACGGATCCTACTCGGTGAGCGGCAACTGGACCGTGTGGAACGGCGGACGCAACACCAACCAGGTGAAGCTCAACAAGCTCACGGAGCAACAGGCGGTGCTCGACTCGGCTCAGACGGCAAACAACATTCTGGAGCAGATCGCGCAGCTCTATGTGCAGATTCTCTATTCGAACGAGGCCATAAAGGTAAACAAGTCGAGCCTTGAGACAAGCAAGGCCAACGAGGAGCGCGGAAAGACAATGGTGGGCGTGGGAAAGATGAGTAAGGCTGACCTCGCACAGCTCACCTCGCAGCGCGCACAGGACGAGTATAACATTGTGGAGGCAGAGAGCAACCTTCGCAACTATAAGCGTCAGCTCAAGCAACTGCTACAGATCACCAACGACGACGAGTTTGACGTGGCTGTGCCAGAGGCGACCGATGCCATGGCGCTCGAAGCGGTGCCGGCGCTCAACGATGTCTACACGGCGACCATAGAGCACCGTCCAGAGATCAAGGCGGCACAGCTCGGTGTGGAGAGCAGCGACCTGAGCCTGAAGATTGCCAAGGCGCAACGCATGCCGACCATCGGTCTGAACCTCGGCGTGGCTACCAACACCACGTCAATGAGCAACGACGCATGGGGATCGCAGATGAAGACTAACTTTAACGTGGGTGGCGGCGTGACGCTTAGCATTCCGCTCTTCGACAACCGCTCGTCAAAGACTGCTGCCAACAAGGCCATGCTGCAACGCGAAAGCTACATGCTCGACATGAAGGACAAGCAGACCACGCTCTACTCGACCGTGGAGAACTACTGGCTGCAGGCTGTCACGAACCAGAACAAGTTTAAGGCGGCACAGGTGTCGACACAGAGCGCACAAGTGAGCTACGATCTGCTGAGCGAGCAGTTCCGTCTGGGTCTAAAGAACATTGTCGAACTGATGACGGGCAAGGATAACCTCCTGAAGGCGCAGCAGAACGAGCTACAGAGCAAATATCTGGCAATTCTGAACCTCAACATGCTCAATTTCTACAAGACGGGTGAACTGAAATAAAAAACAAATAAGAGAGAGATGAAAAAGATAAGCAAAGTGTATATCGCCGCTGGAGTGGTGGCGATAGTGGCTGTTGTTGCCTGGACTATGTCGGGCGGCAAGAAGCAAGAAGAGGTGTCGTTCGACACGGCAAAGGTGGCTCCTGCCAACCTCATGACCAGCGTCACGGCAACAGGAACCATCGAGCCTGTGACATCGGTGACCGTGGGTACACAGGTGAGCGGCATCGTGAGCAAACTGTATGTCGACTACAACTCGGTGGTGAAGAAAGGACAGGTCATAGCGGAGCTCGACAAGACAAACCTCGTCAGTCAGCTTAACGCTTCGAAGGCGACGCTGGCAAGCGCACAGAGCAAGCTCAACTATGAGTCGGCCAACTTCAAGCGTTATGCCACACTTTACAAAAAAGGTCTGGTGAGCGCCGATGAGTATGAGAACGCACAGCTCACCTACAAGCAGGCAAAGGATCAGGTGGCCACAGCTAAGGAAGATGTGCAGCGTGCACAGACAAACCTCGGCTATGCAACCATCACATCGCCCATCGACGGTGTGGTGCTGTCAAAGTCGGTGGAGGAGGGTCAGACAGTGGCTGCAAGCTTCTCTACGCCAGAGCTGTTCACCATTGCGCAGAACCTTAAGGAGATGCAGGTGGTGGCAGATGTGGATGAGGCCGACATTGGCGATGTGAAGGAGGGTGAGCGTGTGACGTTCACCGTCGATGCCTATCCCGACGACACCTTCGATGGAACGGTAAAGCAGGTGCGTCAAGAGGCCACCACAACAAACAACGTTGTGACTTATGAGGTGGTGATAAGCGCTCCCAACGCTGACCTCAAACTGAAGCCGGGTCTCACAGCCAACGTTACCATCTACACCGCTGAGCGCAAGAACGTGACGTGTGTGCCCTCAAAGGCTTTGCGTTACACGCCTACCAAGGAGACCGTTGGCAAGCGTAAGATTGTCGACTGCAACGGCAAGAACAAGGTGTGGACCATCGAGGGCAACAGTCTGGTGGCTCACCGTGTGAACATAGGCATGACCGACGGCACCAACACGGAGCTGCTCAGCGGCATGAAGCTCGGAGCAGAGGTGATCACAGGCATCAACGTGGCTTCGCCCGACGATGAGGCCACCGCCGACGGCAGCAGCGAGAAGAGTCCGTTTGCGCCAGGCCCTCCGGGAAAGAACAAGAAGAAATAAAGGCAAAAGGAGAATGACCTGTATGGATAACAACAAGAAAGCGGTTATTGAACTGCAGAACGTGAAGCGCGAGTTTGTCGTCGGCGATGAGACGGTTCATGCCCTTCGTGGCGTGTCGTTCAAGATCTATGAGGGCGAGTTCGTGACCATCATGGGAAAATCGGGGTCAGGCAAGTCGACGCTGCTCAACCAGCTCGGCTGCCTTGACACACCGAGCAGTGGCGAGTATCTGCTCGACGGCATCTCCGTGCGTACCATGTCGAAGAGCCAGCGTGCGGTGCTGCGCAACAGAAAGATTGGGTTTATCTTCCAAAACTATAACCTGTTGCCTAAGACCACAAGTGTGGAGAATGTGGAACTGCCGCTGATGTACAACTCGGCTGTGGGAGCGAAGGAGCGGTTCGACCGCGCTGTGGAGGCTCTTAAGGCCGTGGGTCTGGGTAGCCGATTGTATCATAAGTCAAACCAGATGTCGGGTGGTCAGATGCAGCGTGTCGCCATTGCGCGTGCGCTTGTCAACAACCCCGCCGTCATCCTTGCCGATGAGGCTACGGGTAACCTCGACACGCGCACCTCGTTTGAGATCTTGGTGCTCTTCCAGAAGCTGCATGCCGAGGGACGCACCATTATCTTCGTGACACATAACCCCGACATCGCCCACTACTCATCACGCAACATCATGCTGCGCGATGGCAAGGTGATAAGCGACGAGTATAACCATAACATCCTCTCGGCTGCCGACGGACTGGCTGCGTTGCCGCCAAACTCGGACGAATAGATGATGTTAAGTGACCATTACATAATTTTTTATGAACTACAGCAATTTATTCAAGATAGCCCTCCGCGCCATCGCAGCCAACAAGATGCGGTCGTTCCTCACCGCCCTCGGCATAATCATCGGTGTGGCGTCGGTCATCACGATGTTGGCGATAGGTCAAGGCTCAAAGAAAAGCATACAGGCCAACATCGCCGAGATGGGCTCAAACATGATCATGATCAGTCCGGGAGCAGACCGCGGACCGGGTGGCGTGAGACAGGATGCCTCATCAATGGAGACTCTTAAGCTTACCGACTATCAGGCTCTTAAGGATGAGTGTAATTATATCAAAGGCATAAGTCCGACGGTCAACAGCAGCGGACAGTGGATCTACGGCAACAACAACACGCCGTCAAGCATCTATGGTGTTAACCTCGACTATCTCGACATTCGTCAGCTCTCTGTGAGCGATGGCGAGATGTTCACTGAGGCCGACATCAAAGCCAGCGCCAAGGTGTGTGTGCTCGGTCAGACCATCGTAGACAACCTCTTCCCCGACGGCTCTGACCCCGTGGGACGTGTGGTGCGCTTCAACAGCATCCCGTTCCGTGTGGTGGGCGTGCTCAAAAAGAAGGGCTACAACTCTATGGGTATGGACCAGGACGACCTCGCCCTCGCTCCTTACACCACGGTCATGAAGCGCATCCTTGCACAGACATATCTTGGGGGCATCACCTGCTCGGCAATAACCGAGGGTGTGACTGATCAGGCAACGGAGGAGATAACGAAGATCTTGCGACGCACGCATAAGCTCAAGGACGCTACTGATACCACCGAGGCCGACTCTGACGACTTCAACATACGTTCTCAGGAGGAGTTGGCGAGCATGATGAACTCGACCACCGACATGCTGACCATCTTGCTTGGCTGTGTGGCTGGCATCTCGCTCATTGTGGGCGGCATAGGCATCATGAACATCATGTATGTGAGCGTCACGGAGCGCACTCGCGAGATTGGTCTGCGCATGAGTGTTGGTGCGCGTGGTGTCGACATCCTCAACCAGTTTCTTATCGAGGCAATCTTGCTTAGCGTCACAGGTGGACTCATTGGTGTGCTTCTTGGCGTGGGAGCATCCTATACCGTGAACCTCGTTGCCCATTGGCCAATAAGCATTCAGCCGTGGAGCATCATCATGAGTTTCGCCGTGTGTACCTTCACTGGCGTCTTCTTCGGATGGTATCCTGCCAAGAAGGCTGCACAGCTCGACCCCATTGAGGCTATACGTTACGAGTAACTCAAAATTATTGCGCCTGCTGGCGCAATAATTTTGAATTTTGAGTTTTGAGTTTTGAGTTTTGAATTTTCGGCTTTCAGCCGATTTTGAGTTGTCGATTTTTGAATTTTGAGTTTTGATTTTTGAATTATCGATTATTGATTTTTGAATTTTGAGTTTTGATTTTTGAATTATCGGCTTTCAGCCGATTTTGAGTTGTCGATTTTTGATTTTTGATTTTTGAGTTATCGATTTTTGAATTATCGATTTTTGAATTTTGAGCTTTGATTTTTAAATTATCATTTTTGATTTTCCAATTCAAAATTGAACAATTCCTAATTGCGGCAAAGCCGCAATAATTCAAAATTCAAAACTCAAAACTCCTATGGCATCTCCTCAGGTTGAGAGATGAGTGTTGTTGCCCCATGCTCAAGCAGAAACTCCTTGTCGCGGAAGCCCCAAAGCACGCTCACGCAAGGCATGCCGCTGTTCTTGGCTGTCATGATGTCCACGTCGCTGTCACCAATGTAGACGGCACCTTCCTTGTCAACGCCCAGTTCGCGCAAGGCTTCAATCACCGTGTCGGGAGCAGGCTTCTTGCGAATGTCCTCGCGTTCACCAATAGCCACAGGCACCAGGTCGCCAAAGAAATGGCGACAGAGCTCGCGGGTGGCGGCATAAAACTTGTTGCTCACCACGGCAATGTTCTTGCCCTCAGCCTTCAACTGCTCAAGCAGCTGCATGATGCCGGGGTAGGGTTGTGTGGTGTCGAGGTTATGCTGCATGTAATGTTGGCGGAAGGTGGCGAAGGTTTCCTCAAACAGAGGGTTGTTCAAACCATCGGGTATGGCACGTTCCATGAGCTTCTTCACGCCGTTGCCCACAAAGCGGCGCACCTCATCGATAGAGCGCTCGGGCATGTGGTGTGTGCGCAAGGCATAGTTGGTGCTTGCTGCGAGGTCGGCGAGTGTGCTCAGCAGGGTGCCGTCAAGATCAAAAATATAAGTCTTATATTTGTGCATCTTCTTTCTTTCTTTCTTTCTTTCTTTCTTTCTTTCTCCCTTTCTTTTTATTTTGTAAGTGCGTTCAAGCGTGCTATATATTTGCCAAGGATGTCAAACTCGATGTTCACCACCGAGCCTACCTCTATGTCACAGAAGTTGGTGTTGTCGTGAGTGTAAGGAATTATAGCCACGCTGAACGAGTTGGCTGTGGGGTTGCAGACCGTCAGCGACACGCCGTTCACCGTTACCGAGCCTTTGTCTACGGTGAAATAGCCGCGGCTGGCCATATCCTTGTCAAACTCATACTCGAACGTGTAGTAGGTAGAACCTTGTGCGTCTTTCTTCTCTTTGCAAACAGCTGTGCCGTCAACATGTCCCTGAACGATGTGACCGTCGAGGCGGCCGTTCATCATCATGGAGCGTTCCACGTTAACCTTGTCGCCCACCTTCAGCAGTCCAAGGTTTGAGCGGTCGAGCGTTTCTTTCATTGCTGTCACGGTGTATGTGTCGGCTGTCTTCTTGACCACGGTCAGGCACACGCCGTTATGCGCCACGCTCTGATCAATGGTCAGCTCGTTGGTGAAAGAGCAGCTTAGTGTGAAATCGATATTCTCTTGATTCTTCTCGATGGCTACAACGGTTGCCATCTCTTCTACTATTCCAGAAAACATAATGCTGTGTTTTATAAAAATGCTGAGATTTATAATTGGATAAATTTTTGCAACGAATAAGCTCCATGCAATGGTTAATCTCCATGCAATGGTTAATCTCTTACTCCTTTTCTGTGTGGGGTAAATATTGAAAGCAAGGATTGGGAGAAAGGGGAGAAAGGTGTGAAAGAGAAAAAGAAAGAGGGAATTGCCCGATGATGTGATGAAACTCCGAGTAATATAAGAATTGAGTGCTCTCCATCTTTGTAATCCACCGGCTTTTCAGCTTAGTTCCTTACGGATTTTATATGGCCCGCCATTGACAAAAGAAGCTTTCTCGGTTGTTGTTTTAAAATTGATGAGTATCCCGATCAAATCGGCACAATCCCCTGTATCGTTCTCCTTTCAGTTTCCTTTTTGATAGTGCAAAGTTACTGCTTTATTGCTAAAGTTCCAAATCTTTGCTGTCTTTTTTGTAACAATAGGGTCTTCCGACAAACCTTCTGCATGTTTAAGATTGTCTTCTTTCAACCCTCTTGTTGTCCATTTCTTCTTTGGACTTTTCTTTTTCTTCTGTTCCTCTTTTCTCTTTTTCTTCTGTTGCCTTTTTTCTCCTTTTTTTTCTCCTTTTTCTTCTCCTTTTTCTTCTCCTTCTCCTTTTTCTCTTTTTCTTTTTTTCTTAAGATATTTTTGTCTTAAGCCTTTTGCTGTTTAAATATCCTCAAGGTCTTCAGATGTGCGTTCGAGTATGCTTGCAGCCAGTCCGTCGGCGGTCTGTATTATAGACACGAGCGGGTAAAGTTTGCGTGCTGTGTCGTAGCAGCGCTCGTCCTCATAGCTGTTCATGTTTAGACCGAAGGCACCCATGTGCCAGCGGATGGCGAGCATCTCTGCATCGCTGAGATCCAGTCCGCTGCACAGAAGCAGGATGACCGATTTCTCGCCATGTCCCATAGGAAAGTCCTTATATGTTATCTTGTAGCCCTCACAGTCTTCCCATTGTCCGAGAGCGTTCTTGCGCTTCTTGACAGAGCGTCTGTAGATGTCGCTTTTGCACACGTCGTGCAGCAGACTGGCAATAATTATGCTGTCGCGTTTCACCTCTGTCTCCAAGGCCGGCTCAAGAGGCTTCATTGCTTCCCATATAGCGAGTGCAGCGCGGCAGGTGTTGATTGAATGTTTCACCAATCCTCCTTCCACGTTAAGATGGTGTCCTGCCGAGGCCGGTGCCTCAAAGAATCCAAGGTTTTCAAGATCGCTGATAACGTCTTCCACGCCATCGCGCTTTGTTGAGCGGAGCAGTTCGAGAAACTCCTCCTTGTTTGCGTTGATGTCAAGTTTCATATTTTTTCTATTGTTTCTTCCCCAAAATACTTGTCAAACTCTTTTCTCAGCAGCGTCTTGTCAACGATAATTTCTCTTATCACGCGCAGCGCTTCCTGGTTAGGAGAGTTTTGGATCCACAGCTTGATGTAGCCGTGGGCTGAGTATTTGTTTTCCATGTGGTCGACGAAGCGCTTCCATTGTTCCTCTTCCGATTTCTCCGGATAATGCGCCAAGCCATAGAGCACCGTGCGGCGGAACACCGTCTCGGGACGCAGGTCGCGGTCGGCTTCTGCCACAATCTTGCCGTATATGCTGCGGGGAGCATGCGAGGCAGAGGCGCGGTGGTCCTCCACAGCCTCGCGCATGATCTTTATCTGCTCTGGCGAGAACCAGCGGCGCAGACGCATGTCGGCAGCCAAGATCTTGCCGCTCGTCAGGTGGTGGATGGCACGCGGTCCCTCCAGTCCGAGGTCATGGTAGGCGGCGATGACGTATGCCATGTTGATGTCGGCTCCGATGTTTCGTGCCAACTCCAGTGAGCGTTTTATCACGCTGTTGGCATGAGAGAGGTTGTGAGCCTTGTCGAAGGCCGCATATTTAGGCAAAATATTTTGTTCGACAAATTCCATGATGTCGAGACTTACATTTCGTGTGTCCATAAGGAATGTTGTTGCTATTTATTTGCAAAATTAATCTATTATGGTTAATTTTGCAAGAACATTCAGCATTAATTAAAAGAATAATTCAAAACGGTTAATTAGAAACGTCAAGATACATAAAAATTATGGATGATACAAACGTGAGAGTAAATTCGGCCAAGGCGTGGTTCCTTGCAGCGCGTCCAAAGACGTTGACTGGTGCTGCCGTGCCTGTGATGATAGGCATTGCCTGTGCTGTGGCTTTGCATGGTGTGGAGGTGAGATGGGTGCCGGCGGTGTTGTGCATGCTGTTTGCCTTGATAATGCAGATTGATGCCAACTTTGTGAACGACTATTTCGATTTCATGAAAGGCACCGACGACGAACAGCGTCTCGGCCCCAAACGTGCTTGCTCACAGGGGTGGATCACCGCTCCTGCCATGCGCTCCGCCTTGCTGTTGACGACAGCCGTTGCTTGTGTTGTCGGCTTGCCACTCATCCTGTATGGTGGATGGGAGATGATTCTTGTGGGGCTGGCGTGCGTGGTGTTTTGCTTTCTTTACACCATCTCTCTGTCTTACATGGGTCTTGGCGATGTGCTCGTGCTCGTGTTCTTCGGTTTGGTGCCTGTGAGCATGACCTACTGGCTTGTTGCCCCTGCCTCGCCTCTGTTGTCTATCCCGCTGACTGTCATCGGCTTGTCGTTGGCTTGTGGTCTGGTTATAGACACGCTGCTCGTCGTCAACAACTACCGCGACATCGACAACGACCGACGCACAGGCAAGCGCACGCTCATCGTGAAGATTGGCGCTAAGAACGGTCGCTGCCTATATCTCTGGCTCGGCATTGCAGCATGCATCGTCAATTTTCTTTTCTGCTACCTCCCGGCTGTGTGGCCCTGGCTTCTGCCTCTCTTCTATCTGCCGTTCCACATCGCGACATACAGGGAGATGGTGCGCATTGATAAGGGTGCAGCCCTCAACCATGTGCTTGGCAAAACCGCCCGTAACATGTTTCTCTATGGTCTGCTCACAGCGGCAGGACAGGTCTTAAGCCTAACCATGGTTTAAGGTGTTTTGCAGGTCTATGGCGTTTAGGCAAGCTATCTATGGCACTTAGCCGAGCTATCTATGGCACTTAGGCAAGCTATCTATGGCACATAGCCGAGCTATCTATGGCACATAGGCAAGCTGTCTATGGCGTTTAGTTAGGCTATCTATGTCACATGGCTCGCCAGTCTTTGATGTTTAGGCAGATTAAGCGTGGCTCATATATAATAAGGTGGAGGCTCAAACGAAACATTAATCGTTTGAGCCTCCACCTTATTATATAATAGTGACCTCTTGTTTTCTTTTCTTTCCCTCTTGTTTTCTTTTCTTTCCCTCTTGTTTTCTTTTCTTTCCCTCTTTTTCTTTCCTCCTTCCGTCTCTTAGTTGAAGAAATTCCAACTCAGACCGAAGCGGAAGACACGTTGGTTGAGAGGGTAGTGGGGTGTGAGGAAATATTGTCTGTTGCCGCTGCCCGCATTGACGTGACTCATCATCACGAAGAAGCGGGTATGCTTCAAGTGGAAGTTGGCGTAGATGTTGACGAGCGGATAGTTGCCCGTCTGCACACGGTTGTCGCCTGTCTGCACGGCATACTGTCCGAGCGCCGGACTGTAGTCGGGGGCATAATACTTTGTGAAGTAGCGTCCGTCGGCACCAAAGTCGCATTTCAGCACCTGTGCAATCTTGAAGCGCAGGTAGAGGTTGGTGTAGATGTTGAGGTCTGGCACGGGCAGCACATCGTTGTCCGTCGACTTCTGATATGTTATGACATTTTCCCAGTTGAGCGGTCCCAACTTAAAGTTCTGTGCCAGCGACAGCGTGAGCAACGTTATTGCTCCGCCTTTCTGTCTCACCTCCATGGTGTTGCCCTTGCGTGAGTGGTCGTCGGCAATGTTGTAGCCCATGGCCAGGTAAGTGTAGTTCTGAATTTCGTCGAAGGCCACGCGCAGCGTTGTGTTGGTCTTGCGATAAGAGAACAGACCCTCCACGCGCGAGTGAAGCTCCTTGCTGAGCGAGGTGTTGTCCCACCAGAAATGGCGTGAGTGGTAGTGGCGATAGTAGAACGTTGGGTTGTTGCGGTGGAAGAAGCCCTTTGCCGCCAGCGTCACGGTGTCGCCAAACAGCGGGAAGTTGAGGTCCACCGCTCCGTCAATTTTAAGCTGTCCGAGGTCTTCGCCGAGCAGCCATGTCTCTGCCGTCACGTTATAGTGGAGCGTCTTGCCCTCCGTCTTCGACAGTTGTCCTCCCACGCTGAGGTTATGCTCGTTGTAAGAGGTTGTGGCTGTGTTAGAGTCGGAGCTTGGCAGCACAAAACGGCGCAGGTCTGACGTCACAAACGCCTTCACGCCAGCCTTTGCCCACTTGTTGAAGCCTTCGAGCATGGATATGGCAAACGTGTTCTGAAGGCGCAGGTGTGAGGTCTTGTCGTAAATGCTGTCGCCGGCGTAGGGGCCAGCCACATAGTTGTCGGCATAGAAGTCGGCAGGCGTGTTGTATGCCTGGTATATGCGCTTATAGTTGTCGAGCTTCATGGTGTGTATGAAGCTGGTCACCGGCACATACTCATCCTTCATCCACATCGTGTCGGCAGCCGCCTTAGCCGACACCTTTGCCAAGCTGTCAGCCATCTCCTTGCTGTCCACGTTTATGCGTCCGCCCTTGCCTATGCTGTCGGTTGCTGTCGGCTCGTTGCCCGCAATCTTGGCATCGCTGGGTCTGCCGGCATAGGTCTTCTTCTCCTTCACGTTGTCTTCGTTGAAGTCGCGCCCCTCGTCTTCAGTCTTTCGCCGTTCCTCTTCGCGTCGTTTGCGCTCCTCGCTGTCGCGCTTGGCTTCCATGGCAAACTTCTTCGCCTTGATTTCTTCCTCCGTCATCTTCACCTTGCGCTTGAAGCCCACATTGTAACGGTGTGAGAGAAAGACATGCTGGTTGTCGTTGCGGTTCCAGTTGTTCTCCAGAACGGTCGGAATCTCGTTTGTGGCAAAGTCGTCGTCAAAGCTCTCGGGGTGCAGCACAAAGTTGTCGTCGGTTATACCGCCGTTCTCCGTCACCTTCTGGTGGTTGGTAGAGAAGAGAAGGTGTGCCTGGTAGCGGTCGCCGAGGTAGGAGCCATACATCGTGTAGTTGAAGTGGGACGTGCTCTGGTTCTGGTAGTAGCCGCGTCCGTAGATATAGTCGAAGTTGAAGCCCACGCCCAGTCGTTTGCCAGCGTTCACGCCAAACTTAGCCGTGAAATGGTCCTCGCCGTTTGTGCGGTTTCCTGCCGTGTTGTATGTGAGGTTTGTGAAAGGCGACAGCGTGTTGGTGAAATGGAATGTCGACACAGGCTTCACGAAATAGTCGTAAGGCTGCGTGAAGAGAAACTGTCCGTCGTCCTGACGGTCAATGAACACGCGGTTTATGCGTGGCGTGCCGACGTTGCCCAAGGTGTTGTATTCGCCTCTGAGACCTGTCCCGAAGATGGTGTTCATGAACATGTGGGGCACGGTGTCGAGCTCAGCCTTTCTTATGTCTCCAAAGCGTTCGTCCACGGTCCACACCTTTATGCCCTTCGGGATCTCCTTGTCGGTGCCAAGCGAGTCGGCGTTATGCTTTGTCGACCTTCGCGTTACGTTTCCGTCTTCGTCCATCTGGTTGAACGAGTCAAATTGTGCCCACGCCATCAACGGCATGAGCACGAAGAGTGTAAGAGATATAAAATGTCTGTACATCAAGTTGGGTTTATTTACGCAACAATCGCAAGCAACATTCTGCCACCTTGAAGATGATGGCGCAGAGCAGAACGAATGTGCCTACGGCATGGCTTGAAAGGTAATACAACAATACGCCGACAACAGCTCCCAACATGAAGATGATGTTGAGGATGTTGCGTATCTTGAAAAATCGGTCACGAGGTTGTTCCTCCTCTCCGCGGCGGTGGCGAGGAATGGGGTTCTCGTTTGTTTCGTTTATATCCATAGCTTTCTTTGTTTACGGGTTATTGATTTGGCATGCGCTGATGGTGGGCAAACCGACCAGAGGGCTCTACTCGTTGCCTTTCACCATCTTGGTGATAAGCTCAAACAGTTCGTCCTTGCGGTCGATGGTGCTGCGGCGGAACTTTGCCGAGCCAGGCAGCAGCTTTGTGCCTTTTTTGTTAATGGCTTCCTTGTCTGAGATCCATTCTTCGGCGCTTGTGCGCATCTCCGTGGGGCGTCCCTGTTCGTAGAGGAACGTCATGCGCTCAAGGGTGAGGTGCAGATGCCCGTCGGTGCATTTGGCGATGACGGTGTAGTTGAAGCGTGTGCGGTCGAGCACCACAAAGTTTTTCTTGAATGTCATCCATTCGTGATATTGTGCCACGATGCTGTGCTCCTTCTTGTTCACCAGCACCACGCCGCTCTTCGAGCGCTCGTCTTGAATCTGACACTCTTGGTTTGCGATGGTGTCGAGCGCCACATACATGCGGTCATAGACCTGTTGAGCGCTCAGCGCGGGCACGTCAAGGTCGAGCGTGAACACCACATTGCCGTCCTGCTCGGGCATGGCTCCAGGTTTCAGATACTTATAATCTTCGCTGTTGGGGTCGAGTGCATGGCGTGCCGGCACAAGCTTGGTTGCGGCAATCTGCTTGCCCTCAGCCTGTTGTGCTGCATCAGCTGTCTTGTTGCCAGCTTTGGCGGCTTGCTTGCGTGCCTCTTTCTCAGCTCTTGCAGCCTCTTTTGCGGCTTTCTTTGCAGCCTTGGCAGCAGCCTTAGCTTCCTCTGCTGCTTTGCGTGCTTCCTCTACCTTGTTTTGTGTGGGCACAGCCTCCCATTCGCTCTGAGCCAAGGCTGTGAGCGGGAGGAACAGCATTATTGTGAAAAACAATTTCTTCATGTCTTCTGATTTTTATGGTCATTACATTATATCTTGCAAAATTAATAAATTATGCGCAACAAATGGCCACAATATTCATTATTTAACGTTTAAGAGCTGAAGAACTCTGGGTTTTGGCGTTTAAGAGCTTTGGTCTTGTTGCGAAAGCACTTTTGGTTTTGTTGTTTCAGACCTTTGGCTTTGTTGTGAAAGCGTTTTGGTTTTGTTGTTTCAGACCTTTTGTTTTGTTGTGAAAGCACTTTGGTTTTGTTGCAAAAGGGTAAAAGATTTGCTGTGAAAGGATCTTGGATATTGCATATTTATGCGTTATGTTGTATATTTATTCAAAATGCAATATGTAACAATTAAAGGCGATTTTGTTGGCAAAAAGACAGAAAAAAGAGCGTTTTGCTATACAGTTTTGTTAACAAATCTTAAAATCCGGCTTTCGTTGTCATTAAGCCTCTTTGAGGTCGTCAAAGGGCCTTAATGAGGCTGTCAAAGAGCCTCTTTGAGGATGCAATAAAGGCACTTTCATTTTGTCATTTGGGCCCTTTGGGAAAACATCCCCAAAAGGGCCTGTTTTTGCATAAATATGCAAAACTATTCTTTTATTTCCCATCCGTCAATAGTTCCAGTTTCGGATGAGAAATTGCAACCAACAAGACAAATAATTGCAAGAACAAAGTGGAGCGATGAAAATATGTGCTTGAGTAAAATTTTGTACAAGCCAACTATTTCTTCTCTTCCAACTGCTGCTGCAACCTCACAATCTCGTCGCGATATTGTGCGGCTTGAATGAAGTCGAGGTTCTTGGCGGCCTCTTTCATGAGCTGTGTGGTGGCGTCGATGCTCTTCTGCAGCTGCTCTCGACTCATGCGCACGATGATCGGGTCGGCGGCGAAGGCTGCCTGTTGCGGCTCCACATAAGGCTCGTAACGTGTCGTTCTCTGCGGCTTTTTCGCCTCGCGTGTCTCGGGCGTTGACGATGAGGCAGCAGACAGCGAGCCCTTGATGTCCTTCTTGATCTGCTTGGGCGTGATGTGGTGCTCCTCATTATATTTGAGCTGTATGGTGCGTCGGCGTGCCGTCTCGTCGATGGTGCGCTGCATGCTGTCGGTTATGGTGTCGGCATACATTATTACCTTGCCGTTCACGTTTCGTGCGGCACGTCCCGCCGTCTGTGTGAGCGAGCGGTGAGAGCGTAGGAAGCCCTCCTTATCGGCATCGAGAATGGCCACGAGCGACACCTCTGGCAGGTCAAGACCCTCGCGCAACAGGTTCACGCCCACCAGCACATCGTAGAGACCTTGGCGAAGATCGTTCATGATCTTCACACGGTCGAGCGTGGCGACGTCGCTGTGAATGTAGTTGGCTTTGATGCCGTTGTTGAGCAGATACTCGGTAAGCTCCTCAGCCATGCGCTTGGTCAGCGTGGTCACGAGCACACGCTCGTCGCGGTTGGTGCGTGTGAGAATCTCGTCCATCAGGTCATCGATCTGGTTCTCGCTTGGGCGCACCTCAATCTCGGGGTCGAGCAGACCTGTGGGGCGTATAATCTGTTCAACGACAACGCCCTCTGCCTCGCGAAGCTCAAAGTCGGCAGGTGTGGCAGACACATAAACCACCTGGTTGACCATCTCCATGAACTCTTCAAACTTGAGCGGACGGTTGTCGAAGGCGGCAGGCAGACGGAAACCATACTCGACAAGGTTCTGCTTGCGGGCACGGTCGCCTCCATACATGGCGCCTATCTGTGGCACGCTCACATGGCTCTCGTCGATGAAGAGCAGGAAGTCTTTGGGGAAGAAATCGAGCAGGCAGTAGGGGCGTTCGCCTGGCTGGCGGCCGTCAAAATAGCGCGAGTAGTTCTCGATGCCGCTACAATGGCCCAGTTCCTTGATCATCTCCATGTCATACTCCACGCGCTCCTTTATGCGTTGTGCTTTGATAGGATCGCCAAGGTCGTTAAAATAGTCGATCTGTGCTGTGAGGTCATCTTGGATCATCCTTATAGCCTGATCCGTCTGCTCCTTGGACGTTACGAACAGGTTGGCAGGGTAGATCTGGTAATCGTCAAACGAGGCAATGCGGTGAAATGTCACGGCATCAAGTTCCTCAATAGAGTCGATCTCATCGTCCCACCACGAAATGCGCAAAATGTTGTCGCTGTAAGCCATCGACACGTCTACCGTGTCGCCCTTGACGCGGAAGAAGCCGCGCTTCAGTTCCACGTCGTTGCGCACATACAACGCCTCGACGAGCCGTCGCAAAAAGGCGTTGCGGTCGATGTTCTGTCCGCGCTTTATGCTTATTATGCTGTTGGCCATGGCTGTAGGACCTCCCATGCCGTAGATGCACGACACCGACGACACCACCACCACGTCCTGCCGCCCCGAGAGCAGGGCGCTCACGGCAGCCAGTCGCAGCTTGTCAATGTCCTCGTTTATGGCGAGGTCTTTCTCAATGTATGTGTCGGTGGTGGGCAGGTAAGCCTCCGGTTGGTAATAGTCGTAATAGGACACATAATATTCTACCGCGTTGTTCGGGAAGAAACTCTTCATCTCTTCATAAAGCTGCGCGGCGAGCGTCTTGTTGTGGCTGAGGATGAGGGTGGGGCGGTTTATGTTGTTTATGACGTTGGCCATGGTGAAGGTCTTTCCCGAGCCTGTGACGCCGAGAAGCACCTGTGCGTGTTCGCCCTGCTTTATGCCATCGGTCAGTTCCTTTATGGCTTCGGGCTGGTCGCCTGTGGGTGAGTATTTGGATGTGAGCTGAAACTTCATGTTTTATCCTGTAACTTTATGTTTGCAAGTTACAAAAATACTAAAAAAGCTTGTAACATGCAAAGAATAGCTTGATATTAAGCTATTTTTTGTGAAAAAAGAAAACTAAAGCTTTGCAAATAAAAGAATTATCATTAATTTTGCAGTTCAAAAATAAAAGTATGAGAAAGTTTTTCCCTATCATAATCGTTTCCGCAATGCTGCTTACGGGTTGCGCAAACGAGTTTAACCAGGTTTACAAGACCTCCGACTATTCGTACAAGTATGAATATGCCAAGGAGTGCTTCATGAAAGGAAAGTACACCCGTGCCGTGACGTTGCTTCAGGATCTCGTTACCTTGCAGAAGGGTACAGACAACGCTCAGGAAAGTCTTTACATGCTCGCCATGGCGCAGTATCTGGGCAAGGATTATGAGAGCGCTGCCGCCACTTTCAAGAAATATTACTCCAGCTACCCCAAGGGCGTGTATGCAGAGATGGCGCAATATTATATAGGACAGAGCCTCTACATGTCGACCCCTGAGCCTCGCTTGGACCAGAGCCAGACGGTGGCGGCCATTTCGGCTTTCCAAGATTATCTTGACCTCTTCCCCGACGCAAAATATAAGGAGACAGCACAAAACCGCCTGTTTGCCTTGCAGGACAAGCTGGTGCAGAAGGAGTTTTATTCGGCTCAGCTCTATTATGACCTCGGACAATATTTCGGCAACTGCACAAACGGCGGCAACAACTATGAGGCGTGCATCATAACAGCACAGAACGCTCTTAAGGATTATCCCTACACGTCGATGCGCGAGAAGTTTGCGCTGCTCATCATGAAGAGCAAGTATGAGCTGGCACAGCAGAGTATTGAGGAGAAGAAGTTTGAACGCTTCCAGGATGCAGAGGATGAGTGCTACGGATTCATCAACGAGTATCCCGACTCAAAGAGCAAACCGCTTGCTGAGAAATACATCAGCAAGTGTAAGGAGGTAACGAAAGACTAAGACATAATTTTTTAAAGAATAACATTATTAAAATATAAGATTAATGGATTACAAGAAATCAAAGGCGCCGGTAAACACCGTAACCAGAAACATCATGGATCTGTGCGACGAGACCGGAAACATCTACGAGAGTGTTGCTATCATTTCAAAGCGTGCTAACCAGATTGCTGTTGAAATAAAGCAGGACCTCAACAATAAGCTTCAGGAGTTTGCCTCTTACAACGACTCGCTTGAGGAGGTGTTTGAGAACCGTGAGCAGATTGAGATCTCACGCTACTACGAGAAGCTTCCGAAGCCTACACTTATTGCCACGCAAGAGTTTGTTGAAGGCAATGTCTACTATCGTGATCCTGCAAAGGACAACGGCAACAACAACGCTGAGTAAGAGCCAAGGCCATGATTCAGCGCAAACAGACCGTCTTCCTGTTCCTTGCTCTTGTGGCAACCATCTGTTGTCTGTGCATGCCCGTAGGCACCTTTGTGCAGCAGGGCATGGGCACCGACAGCACGGTATTTAACCTGTGGATGGAGCAGGACGGCAACAAAAATTTTGCAGTGTGGCCGCTCTTCGTGGTGCTCCTGCTCTCTTGTCCTGTGTGCCTTATGGCCATCTTTGCCTTCCGTAACCGCATGTTGCAGAGCAAGCTATGCGTTGTGGGCATGGCGTTACAGGTGGTGTGGGGTGCCGCCCTCTTCTTCTTCGCTTCCACGCTTGGCGGCGATGGCGCCTCGTTCCATGTAGGTTTTGCTTCGGCATTTCCCGTGGTGGCTCTTGTGCTCTATTTTATGGCACGTCGTGGCATCCTTGCCGATGAAAAGCTGGTTAGAGCAGCCGACAGGATAAGATAAAAAGTTTTTTGATGAATAATTTCAGTAGGGTTTGAAACCTGCTTGAACAGATATGAAGACTCAACAACGTTGTGTTGTGTGAGTCTTTATTTTGTTGTGCCTTTTCAATAAACTGCAAATAACGATAAAAGCAATTCAAAATTGGCATTCAACAATTAGCAATTCAATAATTAGCAATCCACAAATAGTATTTTTATTTTTTATGAAAAAACACTACTCTCTGTTCTGCACAATGTTTGCAGCCTTTATGGCCATGCCTGTATGTGCGCAGAACTCTGCTGTGCCCGCTGCCGGTCAAGCCAACATGCTGAAGGCTGCTGACGACGCGAAGCACAAGGTTGTTGTCATCGACGAAGATTTTTCTGGTTTCACAGACGGAACGGAAGATAACCCTTCAACAGCCACTATTCTCGACGACATGGACAACTTTGTCAACAAGTCGGCTCTAAAGCCTTACAGCGAAGCTCTGAGCTACAAGGAATGGGGCGGTCACGGACTTTTCTCTGCCGGTGGCTGTCTGGCCATCGCTAACGGTATGTTCCTTAACACACCGGCTGGCGACATGTCGGGTGAGGTTACGCTTACGTTCCGCGCACGTCTGTCTAAGGCTGGCGGGTCAACAACGCTGAATGCTCTTAAGCTGATGTTCATATCGCGGTCCAGTCTTCTCGATTATGAGGTGAAATTTTACAGTCTTACAGATGAGTGGCAGACATTCACCTACACCTCTACGCTCGGCGATTTTGAGCATTCTGGATTCCAGTTCCTTTCAATGTATGACTCAAACATCATTCTCGTCGACGACATTCGTCTTGAGCAGACAAGAACGTCTATTCCTGCACCCAAGGTACATGAAGCAGAGAACATGACAGACACCTCGTTCAAGGCAGTATGGAACAAGTCGATTGAAGCCGATCACTATCTGCTCAGTGTCTTCACAAAGAATGAAAGCAATGAATTGATGACTGTCAGCGAGGGCTTCGACAACATCAAAGCCGACGATAAGGGCAACATCGATGCCACCTCTCCCAACTATCCCGAGGGATGGGAGTTTGCTTGGAAAGACGATGACCTCTCTAACCACATTGCAAAGGGTGAGGGCGCAGGAACAGGCAACAAGCAGGCTGTGCGTCTTATCGACACAGGCGATGCTATAACCACTCCTTATTGTCCTGAGGGCATCAAGTCGCTGAAGTTCTGGGTCAAGGCAGAGGCTAATGACGGTCAGCCTAAATATAGCTCCATCCTCTTCACCGTCAATTTCGGTAAGGGTGTCTACACCGTCGACAATTACATCGACATCCCAACCATGTTTGCTCCTGCAAAACGCGACGGCTACTATTTTGACCTTACAGAGACGCTGAGCGCCTTCGATAAGATCTATTCTGTCAAGATTGAGTATATTCGTGAAGAAGATGACAAAACAACAATTCTTTTCGATGATTTCTCTTATACCACAAACAAGCCGACAACCTACAACTATGTGCTGAAGGACCAGAAGGTGGAGCAGCAAGACAACGAGGACGGAACAGTGGGCTTTGAGGTGAACGGTCTGGATCCTGATACCGACTACACATATTCGGTTAAGTCGGTGAACAGCGATTTCACATCGGCTGCTTCAGACGAGCAGGAGGTATATGCTGTAAGCATACCTACAGCTCTGCCCGCTACAAACATCACAGCCAACAGCTACACAGCCAACTGGACAAGCCACAAGAAGGTCGACTTCTATCGTGTGGACCAGTTGCAGCAGACGGTTATTGACAAGGACACCAAAGACTATGTGATGCTTGATGAGGACTTCTCTAAGGTAACGTCTAAGTTAACAGAGGCAGACCTTCTTGATGGAGATGGCTTCTATGAGGAGGGCGAACGTACAAGCGGCTACATGCCTCTCGACGACATCACGAAGATCGCCGGATGGAAGGCTTCTTCTACTGTTCGCGTGAACGGCTGGCTCGGTGGAAACGAAGCGAAGCAGGGCAGCGGAACCATTGCCGGTGCCATCGTGACACCTACCATCGACCTCAGCCATAACGAGGGCGCATGTAACATCTCGCTGCGTGTATGGGGATCAGAAGGCGACTGGCTCATCATTCAGGGCTCTAACCCTGCATCGCTGGCAACCATCGAGTTCCCCAAGGGTGGCGGCATTGTGGAAAAGACCATAACCATGCCTCTCTGCACATCGAAGGAGCAGCTGACTTTCTACAGCAACAACTACAAGGTGTTCCTCATCGATTATATCAAGATCACACAGGACGTTAAGGCTGGCGACAAGGTAACCACCATTACAGGCTCTGTCCTGACAGAGGATGCTGACACCAAGTCGATGGTTATGACTAACCCTGGCTTCAGCGACGGTCATGATGTGTTGTATCGTGTGACAGCCATGCGTTACGACAAGGATAGCCAAGAGTCGCACAAGTATTACAGCACATCCACTCCCTCTGATCTCATGCTCGTCAAGAACCCCAATCCTTCAGGCATCGGTTCTGTTGAGGCTGCTGCCGAGAACGTGGCAGGTGTTGAGGGTGGCATCGTGGTTAATGCTGCCAACGCAACAACCGTCAATGTGTTCAACCTCTCTGGACAGCTCGTTGCTTCAAAGGCTTGTGGCAATGGCCATGCCTTCGTGAGCGTTGCTCCTGGCGTGTATGTTGTGAAGACAAACAGCACAGCTGCCAAGGTTGTGGTGAAGTAAAGTCTTTGCGCGTATAAACAAAAAATCCGCCGTTACACTATGTGATGTGTAACGGCGGATTTTTTGTCTCCTGTTTTTAATGGCTTTGCCTGCTGCTTTCTTTGCAAGGCAAGCCGTTTGTCTTGTGGAAGACAAGCTCTTTATTTCTTCAGAGCTTCAGCTACAAACTGCTTGAGGTCTTCGCCTCTAAGGTCGGTGGCCAAGATGTTTCCGTTTTTGTCAATGATGATGGTGTGGGGAATGGCTTGCACACCGTTTACTTTTGCCACCTCGCTGTCCCAGCCCCTAAGTTCTGAGAGTTGAAGCCACGTCATGTTGTTGGCTTGAGTGGCCTCCTTCCAACGCTTGTAGTCAGAATCGAGAGACAGGCCGATGATGCCAAGACCTTTGTCCTTATAGCTGTTGTAGATGTCGACGATATTGGGCATCTCGTTCATGCAAGGCCCGCACCAGCTGGCCCAGAAATC